>CAZCIV010000548.1:0-1881 GCA_964498595.1 uncultured Flavobacterium sp. | reverse complement strand
ATTCCATTTTCTTGTGTGCTAAGAAACCTTTGATATCTTCAAAATGTTCTTTAACTCGTTTGTGTCCGAATTCGAATACTTTTTCGGCCAAACCATCAAGGAAATCACGGTCGTGTGAAACTAAAATTAATGTTCCGTCAAAATCACGTAATGCATCTTTGATGATGTCTTTTGTTTTCATATCTAAATGATTCGTTGGCTCATCCAGAATTAAAACGTTTACAGGTTCTAACAACAATTTAATCATTGCTAAACGTGTTTTTTCTCCTCCTGAAAGTACTTTTACTTTCTTTTGAATATCGTCGCCTTTAAACATGAAAGCGCCCAACATATCTTTGATTTTCGTACGAATATCGCCAACTGCAATTCGATCAATTGTATCAAAAACGGTTAATTCTCCATCTAATAAAGCGGCTTGATTTTGAGCAAAATACCCAATTTGAGCATTGTGACCAATTTCAACTTTTCCTCCTTCGTAATCAATTTCACCCATAATGGCTTTAATCATGGTTGATTTACCTTCTCCATTTTTTCCTACGAATGCCACTTTTTGTCCTCTTTCAATTACTAAATTAGCATTATTAAATACTACATGATCACCATATTTTTTGGTTAACTCTGAAACAACAACAGGATATTGTCCTGAACGTGGCGAAGGTGGAAATTTCAATTTTAATGCCGAAGTATCTACTTCATCTACTTCAACTAGAACTAATTTTTCTAACATTCTAACACGCGATTGCACTTGCTCAGTCTTAGAATAAGTTCCTTTGAATCGTTCAATAAAAGCTTGATTTTCTGCAATAAATTTCTGTTGCTCATCGTACGCTTTTTGTTGGTGAATTCTTCTATCTTGACGTAAAACCAAATAATCTGAATATTTCGCTTTGTAATCGTAAATTCTTCCCATTGTAACTTCAATGGTACGATTGGTAATATTGTCTACAAACGCTCTATCATGCGAAATAACCATAACCGCTTTAGCCTGATTCATTAGAAATTCTTCTAACCATTGAATACTTTCCATATCTAAGTGATTCGTTGGCTCATCTAAAAGAATCAAATCAGGTTTTTTCAATAGGATTTTAGCTAACTCAATACGCATTCTCCAACCTCCAGAAAATTCCGAGGTTAATCGAGTAAAATCTTCTCTTTCAAAACCTAAACCTTTTAATACTTTTTCAACTTCCGCTTCATAATTTACTTCTTCAATCGAATAAAATTTTTCAGATAATTCCGAAACGCGTTCGATTAACTTCATGTAGTCATCACTTTCATAATCAGTACGAACGGTTAATTGCTCATTGATATCATCAATTTCTTTTTTCATGTTTAAAACTTCAGAAAAAGCTTTTGAAGTTTCTTCCATAACCGTACAATTATCTGAAGTAAGTAAATGCTGAGGTAAATAAGCAATTACAGCATCACTAGGTGCCGAAATTCCACCTCGTGTTGGTTTATTAGCTCCAGCTACAATCTTTAGTAAGGTTGATTTTCCTGCTCCATTTTTACCCATTAGGGCAATTTTATCATTTTCATTAATAGCAAAAGTAATATCACTAAAAAGAGTAGTTCCGCCAAATTCTACGGCAACATCGTTAACTGTAATCATAATATATGTTAAAAAGTTTAAGGTTTAAAAGGTTAAAAAAGTTTCCTTAAATTTTTGAAGGTGCAAAGATAGATGAATTGAATAATTTTAAATTAAAACAGGATAAGTTAAAAAAATTGTATGGAAATAAATATCATTATTATCATATTGAGGAAGAAAAAAATGCTTATGGTAAAGTTGTTGAATATAGAATAGTAGAAAATGATAATACAGGAAATACATATAATAATATAAATTTAGTTTTTACAATCCATGATGGAACATATAAA
>CAZCIV010000547.1:0-1882 GCA_964498595.1 uncultured Flavobacterium sp. | reverse complement strand
TCCACGAAAATTCCGTTCACGTATTGAATGCGCCATCTCCGGCAGCTACGGCGTCTTTGGCCATCGGTGGACAGATCGTAGACGAGGCAGAGAAGCACTTCGGCTGGAAATAAGCTAGTTTTTTTTAGGGCGCTCCCCTCGCGAAAATTCGTGCGTACCGCCTGTTTTTCGTTCGGGTCGGGCTTTCCGCGTTACCTGTTTTGGCTACGCCGGCAACAGGGTAACTTGCTGCAATCCCTAGCGCGGGGATAGTTGTTGCTCTAACAAATTTTCCGCTCTGCAGGATTTGCAATCCTGCACCAACTTTATAAATTTAGCAAGGCGAAGAATAGCAACATAAAAGGAAAAGAATATTTTTTTGAATGAGATTAAGTAAGAAAAGTTAGAATGGTTGGGTATAAGAATTTCGCGAGTGATGTTAAAACAGTTTTTGATTTAGAGTTTCAAAATAACTACAAGCTATCTATTCAAAAGGAAGATGACTCATCAGTTTTTTTCTCCTCAGAGTTTTGCACCCTCGTATTTTATTTGGATGGTTTAATTTTAGATGCATGCTTCATGGAATTTGGGAAGACATTTTTAGACAATGAATATTATTCCGTGAGCACATTAATGGAGTATAAAAATGTCAAGCATGATATATTATATACTGAGAACATGAACATAATTCTACAATTAGAGAAATTAAAACAAACTATAATAGGAAATTTTTACGCCACGTTAAAAAATGGTGATTTCAACTGGAAATATGATTATAAAAATTTTATTAAAAAAAGAGCCCAGGATAAATATGGGGATTTTTTTGAAGGCTAGATAAATCTTACTTCCGCTGTGCAGGATTTGCAATCATGGACTTACTTAATAACTTTAACGGCCAAGGAATGCACTTCGCAAGGTTACGGAATGGAAAACTTTGCAGCAGAGAAAAAAAATATATGGGTCTTAGTGAACAGAAAATAGAAAAAATGAAGCAAGATTTTATACTTGCCCTAATGGACTTGTCTAAAAGTGTTGAATTGAGATCTCAGAGAACAGAATCGGGTCATTTTAAACTTTTATCAAAAGAAGAAGAGAAATTAATAAGACAACTTAGAAGTAAAGGGATTAGAAAAGCATACGATATTTCATTAAAACTTAAAGCTATTGATCGGCTCAAAGATTTACATTTTTTACTCGAAAATCCAGACCCCATAATAGTAACCTATTATTGTAAATCCAATTACCCCAATTATGCTGAAATTTTTGTGCCGATACTTTCAAAGTTAAATAAAGAAATTCAACCTGGTCCTTTAAAAGTTGAAGTTGGAATGGCTTTGGATGAGTTTACTCGACTATTAAACAAGTGAAACAAATGTTTAAACGTTTGAGCTTTCAAGGTTTAATATTATTGTTCCTTAAAACAACAAAATCAATGTATTTAATTTTGAAGATGGTTATTTATTATGAGGATTGAAATAGCTGAGGCTTTTTGTGATGAATGTATTAAACAGATTCCAATTCTCGAAAATGAAAAATTTGGAAACCTTCTACTAAGTTCTATTAAACTTAATATTTTGAACTCTCAGAATGTTGGGTATGATATAGCGCTAAAAATAAACGATTCCAAAAAAAAAATACGAATTGTTAATGAAAGGGAAATTCTATTTGTTTACTCCAAACCAATTATATTCGGTGATGATTATAGAAGTCATCAAATTGATTGTTTTTTAGAAACTAAACGGTTAATTGTTGAATTTTTAAATCAGCAGGAAAATCAATTTAATTTTTTGACTTTATCAGATTTTAATGCTTATTTGAATACCATTAAATCCAAGTATGAAATAGAAACACTAGTGTCCGATAAAACTTTTTAGAAAAGCGGGATTTCCTGTTAAGGATCTCC
>CAZCIV010000546.1:0-1888 GCA_964498595.1 uncultured Flavobacterium sp. | reverse complement strand
ACAGATATTGGAGTCATTTTTTTGGAACGCGGATTACACGGATTGGAGAAATTTACGCGGATTTATTATGTGATATACTTTCTTCTAATTTTTTAATTTCTTTTATTTCAGATTTCAAATAAACAAATTTTGTTTTTATTTTTTTGTAATCAAATTCAATTCGATTGTTTTTTGTAAAAATGTTTTTCTTGATATTCATGAAGTTTGATATTTCATTACTGTCAAAAGTAATTTCACCTTTCTTCAGCATAGGATTAGTATGCTTAATTCTAATAGTTTCTTTACTAATTTCAATACTATCAATAAATAAAGGGTTTGCCCAAAACTTGTTTTTAATTTCTAGATAAATTAAAGCTAATGAAAATCCAAGAATACTGAATGTATGCCGAGCATCAAGTAAATAAAAGTATACCAATAAAAGTACTAATATGATTATTACAAATGATAAAGAATTAATAATAATTTTTATATTCCTATTCATATTTTATTTAAAAATTGATTGCCATACTTTGTTTTTTACTGCTTACTCAAAACTGAGCACTGACCACTAAAATATTACCTCTTCTTTTTCTTCTCCGCGCGTTTTCTTTCCACAGCACGGTTTCTGGATTCTGTTTTTCTTGGAGTACGTTTTCCTGGACCGCCAAGGTTGACTTTTTTGTTTTTGTCTTTCTTTTCATGGAAAGCTTGACCACCCTCTCTTTTAGGGGTTTTTAGTAAGAACTTCATTTTTTTCTTTTCCTTTTCGAAGTCTAAATAGCGTTCTTCTATTTTTAAATCTTCTGGAATAGGAAGTTCTTTGATTTCGGTATTCATTAATAATTCTACCTCAATTTTTGGTTCTATTTCACTAGGAGAAATCAAACTTATAGCAACCCCCGTTTTGTCAGCACGACCGGTTCTACCGATACGGTGCATGTATTTTTCAGGTTCTTCTGTAAATTGTAAGTTGATTACGTGTGTAATGTCAGAAATATCCAAACCACGTGCCATGATATCGGTTGTAACCAAACCTCTTAATTCGCCCGCCTGAAATGCTGCCATTGTATTCAAACGGTAATTTTGTGATTTATTAGAGTGAATGACTCCAAATTGCTCTGGAAATTCACTTTCTAAGGTTTCCGATACTAATTCTACGATACGTTTGTTGTTTACGAAAATCAACACACGATCCATTCCTTCTGTTTCGTGAATTAAATGTTTTAGTAGATTTAATTTGGTTAAGAAATTTGGAACTTGATATACAATTTGCTCGATTTGCTCTAGTGGAGTTCCGCTTGGGGCCAAGGAAACTTCTTCAGGAAAATCGAAGTATTCATCTAACATTTCATCTACCTCTTCGGTCATGGTTGCTGAGAATAAGATGTTTTGTTTTTTGCCTCGCATCATGGTTAAAATCGAAGTCAATTGCGCACGGAACCCTAAGTTTAAGATTTCGTCAAATTCGTCAATGACTAATTTTTGAAGTGAATCGAAACGTAAAACACCGTCAAGAGCTAAATCCATAACACGACCTGGCGTTCCGACTAAAATATCTACACCTTCTGCTAATGCTTTTCTTTGTGTATTGATGTTCACACCTCCATAAATACCAAGTGTTCGCACACTCATGTATTTGGTAAGTTTTTCAACTTCTTCTGCTACTTGCACTACTAATTCACGCGTTGGAACTAAAATAACTACTCTTGGTGATTCGTTATTTTGAAATTTCCATTGTTTTAAAATAGGTAATAAGTAGGCGAAGGTTTTACCTGTTCCAGTTTGAGCAATTCCCATTACGTCTCTTCCTGATAGAATTACAGCATGCGATTTTTCTTGAATAGGTGTAGCGTGAACAAAACCTAGTTCGTCTAATGCTTTTTGTAGTGATTTTGGTAAATCGAATTCT
>CAZCIV010000545.1:0-1888 GCA_964498595.1 uncultured Flavobacterium sp. | reverse complement strand
AGTTCTCGATACAATTTTTAAAAGCAAAAATTAGCATTTTTTCTTTTAAAAATCACTCGAAGTGACGCTCATTAATATTAACAACATTTGTTTTTAAGTTGTTTGTTTATGGAACCAAAATACTTTTCAATAATTTCGATAGTATCTGGATTGATGCAGTAACAAATGGCGGTTCCGTCAATATTTCCTTTGATGATGTTGGCATTTTTTAGTTCTTTTAAGTGTTGGGAAACGGTGGGTTGGGCTAACGGCAACACTTCTACAATATCACCACAAATGCAGCTATCTACAGACAGTAGATATTCAACAATTGCTACTCTTGCTGGATGTGATAGCGCTTTAAACATATTAGCCATTTCGTTATGTTCAATTGAAAAGGATTCGGATTTTGATGCTCCCATAATGCTTTGAATTACTTATTTCATATAATTGTAAACTATTCTCGATACTATTTTATACAGCAAAAAATATCATTTTTTCTATATAAAATTACTCGAATTGACGTTACAATGATTACTACAAATTATTATATTGCAATATTACGATAAACAAATATAATACACAATAAAAAATCCCGAAATTTCTTTCGGGATTGATTTTATAGCTACTGAAACGAGTTCAGCATGACAAAAAAGTGAGATTATTTACCTCCTTTTTCCATTTTAGCTTTTAATTCAGCAAGAATATCGTTATTATCACCTAAAGTAGATGTTTGAGCTGGAGCTGAAGTTGTTTCAACTGCTGCTTTAACGTTTTTCTCTTCTTCTTCTCTGAAGATAGCTGTATGAGAAGCTACTACTCTTTTGAATTCTTTGTTGAACTCAATTACTTTGAAGTCAGCAGTATCTCCTTTTTTCAATTTTTTACCGTCTTCTTTTTCTAAGTGACGTGTAGGAATGAAAGCAACGATATCGTCACCAAATTCTACAGTAGCTCCTTTGTCAACGATTTCAGAAATTGTTCCGTTGTGGATAGTTCCAACAGCGAAAGCATCTTCGTATTTATCCCAAGGGTTAGCTGTAGTTTGTTTGTGACCTAAAGATAATTTACGACCTTCAACGTCTAATTCTAATACTACTACGTCTAATTTATCCCCTACGTTTACGAATTCAGATGGGTGTTTGATTTTCTTAGTCCAAGATAAATCAGAGATGTATACTAAACCATCGATACCTTCTTCTAACTCTACGAAAATTCCGAAGTTAGTAAAGTTTCTAACGATTCCAGTATGTTTAGAACCTACTGGGTATTTAGCTGTGATATCTGTCCAAGGATCTTGTGTCATTTGTTTGATACCTAAAGACATTTTTCTTTCTTCTCTATCAAGAGTTAAGATAACTGCCTCTACTTCATCACCAATTTTCATAAAATCTTGAGCTGATCTTAAGTGAGTAGACCAAGACATTTCAGAAACGTGGATTAAACCTTCAACACCTTCAGCAACTTCGATGAAAGCACCATAATCAGCTAAAACAACTACTTTACCTTTTACTTTATCACCAACTTTTAATTCAGCTCCTAAAGCATCCCATGGATGAGCGTGTAATTGTTTTAAACCTAATTGAATTCTTGTTTTCTCATCATCGAAATCAAGGATTACAACGTTTAATTTTTGGTCTAATTCTAATACTTCAGATGGGTGGTTGATTCTTGACCAAGATAAGTCAGTGATGTGGATTAATCCGTCTACACCTCCTAAGTCGATGAATACCCCGTAAGAAGTAATGTTTTTAACAACACCTTCTAATACTTGACCTTTTTCTAACTGACCGATAATTTCTTTTTTCTGAACTTCGATATCAGCTTCGATAAGCGCTTTGTGCGATACTACTACGTTTTTGAATTCGTGGTTAATTTTAACTACTTTGAATTCCATAGTTTTGTTCAC
>CAZCIV010000544.1:0-1890 GCA_964498595.1 uncultured Flavobacterium sp. | reverse complement strand
TGATTTTTAAGGTTCGAGTGGAAGTTTCAATTTCAGGTTCGATGGCGTAAATTTTTGCTGTGAATTTTTCAGGATTATTTGGAATCGTGAATTGAATATTAGTATTGTTTTCCACTTCCGAAGCATATTTTTCAGGAATTGAGAAACTAATTTTAACTTGATTTGAGCTTACTAATTTGGTGATTAGAGTCGTAGGTGTTACATACGTTCCAGGAGAAATGTTTCGTAAACCAATTTTACCCGAAAAAGGTGCTCTTATACTTGTTTTAGCAATTTGCGCATGAATCAATTGCGTTTGTGCTTTTAAACTTCTGAATTCAGCACTAGCAATATCGTATTCTTCTTGAGAAATCGCTTCTTTTTGAAGTAGTAATTTAGCTCTTCTTTCGTTTTCTGAAGCAAGTCCTTGTTTTGTTATAGCTTGTGATAATTGCGCTCTTAATTCTATATCATTCACTTTCAATAAAACCTGACCTTTACTCACGTTAGTTCCTTCGGTAAAATGGATTTTTTCTACAATTCCAGAAACTTCGCTTCTAATTTCTACATTTTCGTTAGCTTCAATAGAACCAGAAAGTGAAATGGTATTAGCAAAATTAGTTTCAGAAACTACAATGGCATCCACCATCATTGGAAGTTTTTTATCTCCTTTTCCGCCACCTTTTTCAGATTCGGTACTGTTTTTTGTAATTCTATATCCAATTAAACCAACAAGAGTTAAAGTGAGTAGCGTGATGCTTATAGTTTTTATTTTCATAATATGATATGCTTCTAAATGATACAGCTACAAAGTTAACTTTTAAAGAATAATTTCATGTTAAACTTACCATTTATTTAACATATTTGTAGATACAAATGTTTTGATTTTAATAGGATATTATTTAATAGTCAAATTGATACATTAACTAATGTAATTCCAAATTGTTTTCTTTTTGCTTAATTCTATAAAAGCTTCTCTTAATTTAGCGTGTTCTGGTTTTTCCATTGGAGCATCATCTTTAAGAAGTTTTATAGCATGATGTCTTGCTAATTGCAAAATATCTTTGTCTTTAACTAAATCGGCAATTTGAAGATTTAAAACGCCACTTTGTTGCTTGCCCATGATGTCACCAGGACCGCGCAATTTTAAATCCACTTCCGAAATTTCAAAACCATCATTAGTACGAACCATCGTTTCCATTCGGATTTTACTATCGTTACTGAGTTTATGACTTGTCATTAAGATACAATAACTTTGTTCAGCACCACGACCTACACGTCCACGTAACTGATGCAATTGCGATAAGCCAAAACGTTCTGCACTTTCAATTACCATAACAGAAGCGTTTGGAACATTCACCCCAACTTCAATCACAGTCGTTGCCACCATAATATTGGTTTTTCCTTCTGAAAAGCGACGCATTTCTTCGTCTTTATCGGCAGGTTTCATTTTTCCGTGAACGATAGAAATAGAATATTGAGGTAATGGGAAATCTCTTGAAATACTTTCGTAACCATCCATCAAATCTTTATAATCCATTTTTTCCGATTCTTGAATTAATGGATACACGATATAAACTTGGCGTCCTTTCGCAATTTCATCTTTTAAGAATTTCCAAACTTTCAATCGGTTCGAATCATAACGATGAACGGTTTGAATCGGTTTTCTACCAGGTGGTAATTCATCAATGACTGAAATATCTAAATCACCGTACAAACTCATGGCTAAAGTTCGAGGAATAGGAGTAGCGGTCATGACGAGAACGTGAGGTGGAATAGCCCCACCAACCTCCCCAGAAGGTAGGCTTTCCAAGATTGCGTATATTTTATTTAATGTGTTTTCCGTATTATTAATGACTTCTTCATTAGTGAAACGAATAACTTTAAAACCAATTTCATTTAGTATTTGAG
>CAZCIV010000543.1:0-1898 GCA_964498595.1 uncultured Flavobacterium sp. | reverse complement strand
CGTATGCATCGAGTAAAAAAAGGCGTTTTTGTGACATAATAATGGTATTCTTTAATTTTTCAAAGTTATAAAAATATATGTGTTTTTGGACTTTTTTGTTTTGTTAGGAAAAAAATCAGACAGAATTAAAACCATGATATCCTGTTTTTCGTAAGTGAAGAAAAACAAATTAATTATGAGACAAATTTTATTCCCTATGAAATCAGTTTTACTGATGAGTCTTTTGACAATTTTTGTAGCATGTTCAGATGACGATGCTGCTCCAATGCCACAACCAGAACCAACTCCAATGCCAGAAGTGGCTCCACTTGTTGAGTTTACAGCATTAAGTAATGACAACAGAGTTATTTATTTCAACGCTAGAAATTTAGCTTCTCCAATTCGAAATTTAGCCATTACAGGATTGCCATCTGGAGAAAATATTATCAGTATTGATTATCGTCCGGCAACAGGCCAATTGTATGGTTTAGGTTCTACAAGTCGCTTGTACATTATTAACGAAACTTCGGGATTAGCAACGCCACTTGGTACAGCTCCATTTTCACCTCAAATTGCAGGGACTTCAAGTTCAATTGATTTTAATCCAACGGTGGATAGAATTCGTTTGGTGTCTAACAATGGTCAAAATTTAAGATTACACCCAGAGTTAGGAAATGTGGTGGCTACTGACGGAAGTATTAATGGTGTAGCTAACGCAAGAATTGAATCTATTGCATATTCAAATAGTTTTGCAGGAAGTACTGCTACTTTATTATATGATATTGATTATGCAACAGATAAATTATTCGTTCAAAATCCACCAAATGATGGTGGACTTCAAGAAGTAGGCGCTTTAGAAGTAGATTTTGAAGGAACTGGCGGATTGGATATTTTACCTGATTCTAACTATGCAATGGCTGTAAACAATAAGAATAACGAATCAAGATTGTATACGATTAGTTTGATGACAGGAAAAGCGCGTTGGATAGGAACTTTTTCACAACAAATTGTTGAAGTTGCTTTTAAATCGAAACCAATTGCGTATGCGACTTCTTCTTCTAACATGTTATATAGAATTCATCCACTTTTAGGTTCTTCAAATTCGGTTGCTTTGATAGGATTAAATGGAAATGAACAAATTGTAGGATTAGATTTTAGACCAGCAAACGGTGCTTTATATGCGGTAACGAATCAAAGTAGATTGTTAACAATAAATACTGCAAACGGACAAGTAACAGCGGTAGGTTCTGGATTGACTCCGACGCTTTCTGGTACAGATTTCGGTTTCGACTTTAACCCAACGGTTGATAGAATTCGATTGGTAAGTAATACTGGACAAAACTTACGCTTACATCCTGATTTAGGAACGGTTGTGGCAACGGATGGAAGTTTAAATCCAGGAACGCCATCTGTAACTGCTGCAGCTTATACTAATAATTTTTCTCAAAGTACAAGCACTCAACTTTTCGTAATTGATACGAATAACAACAATTTATATTTGCAAAATCCACCAAACAACGGAACTTTAGTTTTAGTTGGTAGTTTAGGTGTAACTGCTTCATCTATGAATGGTTTTGATATTGGTGGAAATAGTAATGAAGCATTCTCAATTTTAACTGTAAATGGAACACAAGCAGTATACAGAATTAATTTAACAACAGGTGCTGCAACTCGAGTAGTGAATTTTTCACCAAACGTAACTGCAATGGCTGTAGGGTTAGGATTTTAAAGAGTTTTAGTTATTAATTTCAGAGGCTGTAAATCAAATTTGTTTTACAGCCTTTTTAATCGTTAAAATTTTAATAAATACCTATTGAATTGACAAAGTTGTAGTTACTTTGCAAAAAAAAAGAGCTAATGATTCGTTGGATTGTTTTTTTAGTATTTGTTGTCATTCTTGAAATTTATGCGTTTCAGGC
>CAZCIV010000542.1:0-1902 GCA_964498595.1 uncultured Flavobacterium sp. | reverse complement strand
CGTTATAGCGCATAAACCACGACAAACCAGGATATGATATTCCCACTTTCATTAAAAAGTCGAATTCTGATTAGTCAAGAAGAATTCCCAATTACATCAGAAAAGTACATTATAAATCATATTTCTGAGTACATGACACAATTTGGTATGACGGAACAACGAAGGGCTGAAAATGAACTGTTTTATATCAATATGGATCCTTTCAAATCCTTGGCAAGGAGAAAGTTTTTGAGGAACCTTTCGATAAAAGTGGATGTAACAGATTCACAAATTGTTATCACTCTTGAAACGGCTGTCTTTCTACTATTTCTCATTGGGTTGACAAGCTTAATTATACCATTCTTTTTACCGCCCGCTGAAGGTAAAATATTTATCCCCGTGTTAGCTCTATCTTTTATTGCAATAAATTATGGTATCATCCTAATTGTACTCAGCTTGTATAAGAATGAATTAGAACACCTGGTTCGATCATTAAAAAATTAAACGCACTATAACAGCGCCTCAAGCGTCAGCCCAGATCATACTTCTAAACAAGACTAAATAGTTTGAAAAAATTCTATCTTCGGAATACAAATAAATTAGAAAAAGTGGGCCGGACGCTTAGCCGCAAAACGTTAGGCTTAATTATGAAAAAGACAGTAACAACATTCATCATGCTCCTCCTGTTATCAGAGTTGGGGTTTTCGCAATTTGTCCAAATTTCTAGTGGGACAACTTCCGACATTAATTCAATTGGCTACAGCGATGGAAGATTGTTCTTTCTCGGACACAATTATTTGAGTATATCAGATGATTTGGGCAGCAGTATTAATCAGTTGAACATCCCCGTAAATCTACCATACAATTATGGATTAAACGTTCTGGACACGTCTAATCTTTATCTAATTTCAGGGTATCACAATCCAAATTACCAATATGAAATTATTCATTCATCAGACGGTGGAAATAACTGGGCAGTTCTCTTCGACACTATTGGAACACCGATTCATGACCTGACCGTTAATGAAAATGGAAATTTACTTGCCGTTGGTAATTTCGGGAACATCTTTAAATCTCAGGACGGTAACAATTGGACAGTTTCGAATGCCAACAACATTACTACTATATGGAAATGTGTAAGTTTATCTGATAGTTCATATGCTATTGGTGGATTCCAATATTCAGGTTTTTCAGAAGACTACGGAAATACATGGAACACAAGTTATTTTAATCAATCTCATACAAGCTCAATCATTCCTCTCTCAATTGACACTATTTATATGAGTTCTTATTTTTGGAATGGATGGGAATCGTTTTTTTCAAAATCAATTGATGGTGGGAACACATGGATTTCAAACTCCATTGGGACAGGCATAGGTGTTTTTGATATGTCTTTTGAATCTTCGACACATGGATACGCTGTTGGAGCTAAATACGACTACCCAGACACATTGGGGATACTAATGAAAACAAATGATGGCGGAGCTTCATGGATAACTTACACGACCGATTATAATTCTGAGTTTTTGTCGGTAAAGAAAATTGATGACCAATTGTTTATAAGTGGGACAAACGGAATTATTCTGAAAACGGATTTACTGTCACTGAGTACTCAAGACATATCAAATTATGACTCTTTTAATATTGATGTCTATCCTAATCCAGTTTTCAAAAATTCCCCTGTTATCGTAAGGGTTAATAAATCCGGAAACTATAAAATTGAAGTATTGGACATCGCGGGCAGAAGAATTATTGACAAAGAATTTAATTCCGAAATCGAGATTCAAGTTGGTACAGCAGGAGTCCACTTGATTAGAATTACAGACGACCAATCAGTGAGTATGACTAAGAAATTGATAATAAACAACTAAGCCTAACAGCACCTACCCAAAAGTGGCGGTTCAGTGGTTAAATCAAGCTTTG
>CAZCIV010000541.1:0-1904 GCA_964498595.1 uncultured Flavobacterium sp. | reverse complement strand
ATAGAAACCAAATGCTTAATAAAATCAGAAGGTATTTTAAATTTTCCTTCCAATAGGCGGTGGCGTGTTTTTGATCACTCATAATTTTATAGTTTTATTAGTTATTATAGATAAATCATTGCTTGAAGTGTTAATGTATTTACAGCATCACTTGTAGCATATTTTAATGATTGGTATTCTAATGTTAATTTAGCATTGTGACCACTTAAGTACATATTAGTTCCAATACCAAACTGTGTTGCATTATCTTTAATAGCATCAATTTTTCTGCTATCATACGATAAATAAGGTTGAATTTTAGCTTTTGTCTTTACAGGTAATACATAACCTAAATGACTATGGAACAGAGTTCCTGTTTCATATGTTGTACCTAGAGTAAAGTCTTTACCATAATCATTATTTTGATATAATGCATACGCAGTTATAGCCCCTCCTTTTGATCCAACAGGGGCATCATAAAAAGCATCAAATGCAAATATTTTTACATCTTCTCCACTTAAATTACCTAAATTATCCGCAACTACAGAACCGCTTGGATGTGCAAAAAAACCTGCGCCAATATTGAAAACTTTTTTTGTACCTACGTAAGAACCTACTTTATAAGGTAAAAAATTACTTTCGCTATCAAAGATGGCATATTCAAAATATCCTGCATATGTTCTTCCAGCATCTTTAGATCCTAAAAGTCTTCTACCTGTATAAGTTGCGGCACCTCCATTAACAGGTGTTGTAGTAGCTTGTAAATTGTTTGTAACTGCATCATTGATAGAAACTCTATATTGGAATTTGCCCATAGCACCTTTTAAATAAACTCCCATATGACGTGCAAACTGATCAGATAAACCTAACGTAGCCCATGCCTGACGTTGGTTGTCTAAAGTCATTATGTTTAAAGTACTTTGATTGTTTAAACGAGAAATACCATTCCAATAATGCAATCCACCCCCAATTGCGTGATTTTTATTCAAACTATATTGAGCCCATACATCATGAAAAAATAATTGTGAAGCATCTTTAGTGCCAACAGGACTCATGTTATCTCCATTTAAACTATTAAGTCCAAAATGAGTCAATATCATAAAATCTTTAGTAATTTGAGAGTACATAAGAATACGTGCTCTTCGTAAACTAAAATTGGTGTCTGATTGTTCGTTACCATTTGCATCTAATGGGCGATCTGAATTGTTTTGAGCCCAAAATTGTGCCCATGATATAATTCTAAAGTATTTAGAACCATCTTCATTAATATTCACTTTTAATCCTCCACCATAATCTGGTGAACCTTGACTAAATGAAAAAGCTGAAAGCAATATTGCAGCTGTTGCAAATAATTTTTTCATAATTTGAAGTTTGGTTAGTTAAATTTTCTAAGACCAAATTCTAAAATTATGTTAATGAAAAAAATTACAATATATATTTTTGTTAAAGAGTATAGCTAATCTTTAAAACGTTCCCATTTTATAAGCATAAACTTATCTCCAAGCTCTGTAATAATCATACCGGCACCAGACAATTGGTCTTTATTTTGAAGGAATTCAACCAGCTCATTATGCTTAAAAATCTTATAAGTAGGATGATAATTAGGATGTGGTGGTTTCTTAATTTTAAACTCTTTTACCCAATTGCTAATAGATACGTGAGAAACGCCAATAATACGCTCGATTTCTCTAAAACTTAAACCTTCTAAATACAATTGTAAAGCTTTCGTTACATAGTAATCATCTATCTTTTTTCCTAATTTATTGACAGTGAAGTAATAATTGCATGATTTACATAAATAGCGCTGTCTATCTTTGATGATGCCACTTTTTACAATATTGTCACTTTGACATTTTGGACAGGATAAAATCTCCATAAATATAATTTTTGCATAAATATACTAATTTTGCAAAATATACAAAAAA
>CAZCIV010000540.1:0-1917 GCA_964498595.1 uncultured Flavobacterium sp. | reverse complement strand
ATAACGGTTTGCAAATAGGCGCAGGCAGGGAGTTTCCCACTAAAGTCGATACGAAGAACTGAACATCCAATATTCCACTTTTCTGTCCTACGAAGCACGAACCCCCTGCTTGAGCTTATTTGCTGTTATAGGGCGTTTTTATTATTAAACTGTTTGTTCTTGTCATTTATTCGCGTTTTCTCTTTTCTAAAAACTCTTCCTCTTTCATATATTTCCTCCATTTCGGTTTTCCTTGGTAATTAGCTGGCCAATTGGGTGGTGTGGTGATTCTTTTCAACCAATTTGTTTTTGGATATGAACTTCTGATAAAAACGTTTCCTTTTTTAACAAACGTAAAAGGTGACCTCTCGCTATGAGTACCTGAATACAAAATACCTTCATAGAAAAACAGTTTGTAGTAAAAATATATACCGTCATATTTTAGGTACGTTTTGATGTTTTTTTCAGAATTGTAATATCCAAATTTATCGCCTTTTTGAACACCAATCTCAAATGGATAATCATATATACGTGGAATCATATAAACATTATCCCAGTATAATGAATCAATAATCAATTCTTCCTTAGACTTAACGGTGATGAGTTGAAAGCCTTTTTTACTTCCTAAAACATAAATTGGATATACAAAATCATCATATTTTGAAATTTTACGTGAGTACAACTCACTCTTTATAGAAATAAGCGATTTTTTAATTTCAGCCAACAAGTATTCGTTGAATTTACCATAGCCAGATTCATAATCGAAATATTTCATAATTACTTTATCGGTTGTATCAATTCCCGAGAAAGAAATAAAATTGTTCAAGTTTATTTGATTTTGTTTATCAATATTAATGAACTGGAATTGTGTTAAGAGTTTGTGCTTATAATCTGAAATTGCCCATAAGTCATCTTTTTTCAAAAGGAGTAATTCCTTATCAAAGAAATAAATGTCATCATAAACAAATGGCACAGAGATGTTGCCAAATTCATCAATAAGTCCAAACCTGTCACCTCTAGTCGCTATCAAATAACGGTTGTTAAACTCAAGAGCTTCGTCAATTTGTAATTTAGTATAGATTGAATTTAAAGGTGATGTAGGATCAGTACAAACAAGGCTTTTTCCATCCTTAAGTCTAACGAAAAAATATTTTTGTTCATTAAGCGTATGAATTTCTTTAAATATTTCAGATTTACATTCAGTTATACAATCATAAAAAACGAAATTATTCACACTTTGGCAAACTGCTATATTGTCATACAAAGTTATTTTATCATAGATGGTCGGAATAATATATTTCTCTTTGTCGAAAGAATAAACACCGAGAAAATCATTTATTCTTAATACGATATAGTCAGTTGAATTCTTGAAAGAGTGGAAACCGTTTTCTTTTCGAAGAATGTTTTCTTTTTTTGGTTGAGAATTTTTTATGGGATGTTTTAAAATTACTCCCTTTTCGAGGCTTATTATTCCTAAACTGTCATTCGTGTAAAACCCATAATTATTTTTACTCCCTGTAATTAATACTCGCTCATAAATACAAGGAATCAAAATATATCCATTTGTATCAATCAAACCATATTTTGTTCTGCTTTCATATTGTGTATCAGAGTTAGTGTAATAATATTCAGTAATACCCAAACCATCAACAAATTTTTTAGTTTGAAAACGATGGATGATTTTAATGTTTTCTTTGTCAATATACTGGCTGTAGAATGTTCCTTCTTGTGAATCGTAGACCCCTTCAACTTGTTTTAATTGTAATATGGATGGGTTTTCAATTGATTTGTTTTGAGCTGCTGTAAAAATGGGAAAAAGAAAAGTTAGAGAAAGAATGGTAAATACAAAACAAGCCCTGCTAGTTGTCAGCCAATGTTTATAATTTATTTGTCGTGTTTCCATTTCGTTTCTGTCGTCTTTTAAAATGCCCTATAACG
>CAZCIV010000539.1:0-1923 GCA_964498595.1 uncultured Flavobacterium sp. | reverse complement strand
AAAATTTACGCCATCGAACCTGAAATTGAAACTTCCACTCGAACCTTAAAAATCAGAGCCATTGCCGAAAATCCGAATGGAAAATTATTAGCTGGAACATTTGCTACTATTGAACTTCCTTTGAAAAACATTAAAGGTGCCATTCAAATTCCTTCTGAAGCAGTTGTTCCTGTTCAAGATGGAAAAGTGGTTTACATTGCCAACAGTGGAAAAGCTAAAGAAGTAAAAATAGAAACCATTACTAGAACGGATAAAAATGTTATCGTTACACAAGGCGTAAAATCAGGAGATACAATTCTAACTTCTGGCGTTATGGCTCTAAAAGATGAAGCTGATATCAAAGTAAAAGTAAAATAAGCTTTTCTGAATTCTAATTTCAAACTTCAAATTTAAAATGAGTTTATCTACTTTAAGTATAAAAAGACCCGTATTTACCATTGTAATCAATTTACTGATTATCCTTTTTGGTATTTTAGGTTTTAGTTATTTGGGTGTTCGCGAATTCCCATCGATTGATCCTGCCGTAATTAACGTTCGAACGAATTACACCGGTGCTAATGCCGATATTATCGAATCGCAAATCACCGAACCACTTGAAAAAGCCATTAATTCCATTGATGGTATTCGAAATATTACGTCTTCAAGTAATCAAGGTTCGAGTAATATTACAGTCGAATTCAAATTAGAGAAAAACTTAGAAGAAGCGGCTAACGATGTGCGTGATAAAGTATCGCAAGCCGTTAGAAGTTTACCACAAGATATTGATGCACCTCCAGTAGTTGCTAAAGCTGATGCCGATTCTGATGCGATTATTTCGATGACCGTTCAAAGTCAATCAAGAAACGCATTAGAGTTGAGTGACTATGCTGAAAACGTAATTTCTGAGAGAATTCAAACGATTCCTGGTGTGAGTAGCGTTCAAATTTGGGGACAAAAGCGTTATTCGATGCGTATTTGGATGGATCCAATCAAATTAAACGCTTACGGAATCACAGTTGCCGATGTTCGAAATGCTTTAGACAAACAAAATGTAGAATTACCTTCAGGAAAATTAACAGGTGCCAATACCGAATTAATGGTAAAAACGCTTGGAAATCTTTCAACCGAAAAAGAATTCAACAATATTATCATTTTAGCTGATGCCAATAAAACCGTACGTTTGAGCGATATTGGTTATGCGGTTTTAGCTTCTGAAAATTTAGAAACCAAGTTCACCGAATCAGGAAATCCGATGGTGGCAGTTGCCATTATTCCACAACCAGGAACGAATTACTTAGAAATTGCCGAACAATTTTATGCCGAAGTTGACAAATTAAAGAAAGATTTACCAAGCGATATCAAATTAGATATTGCTTTAGATAATACTATTTTTATTAAAAAATCAGTTGTTGAAGTGGCAGAAACACTAGCCATTTCAGTAGTTTTGGTAATTATCATTATCTTCCTATTCTTTAGAGATTGGTCCATCGCATTCCGACCTTTAATTGATATTCCAGTTTCGTTGATAGCTACTTTTTTCATCATGTATTTGTGTGGTTTTTCCATCAATGTATTAACACTTTTAGCAATTGTTTTAGCCACTGGATTAGTAGTCGATGACGGAATTGTTGTTACCGAAAACATCTTCAAAAAAGTCGAAGAAGGCATGTCTCCAATCGAAGCAGCCATCAAAGGTTCTAATGAAATTTTCTTTGCTGTAATTTCGATTTCAGTAACGTTAGCTGCCGTTTTCTTACCGATTATTTTCTTAGAAGGATTCGTTGGACGATTGTTTCGAGAGTTTGGAGTTGTCATAGGTGCCGCCGTATTAATTTCCGCCTTTGTATCCTTGACGTTAACACCAATGTTAAATGCGTATTTAATGAAAGGTGGCGAACAAAAAAAAACCAAATTTTATGAAGCTACAGAACCATTCTTCGTAAG
>CAZCIV010000538.1:0-1924 GCA_964498595.1 uncultured Flavobacterium sp. | reverse complement strand
TTTTCCTTCATTAGGTATACCTATAGGGGTATTCTCTTTTTTTAAATCAATTTTAATGACACCATAAGTTGTATTTCTTTCTTGTAATTCCAGTATTAATCCAGGTAAACCATAATATCCTTTAGGTCCAAAATTAAAAGGAATAGATGGACAATACCACGCAATAATAGGGTATTTGAACTCTCCCTTTCTGTTCTTAACTCTTAGTTCAGAGGTAGCTTTATAACATAAATAGGTTCCTATCATTTTAGATTCATTTTCTAATATCCATTCTGTTTTTGCAGAATAATTTATTACATATTTTCCTAAGTGGTTATTAATCTGCTTTATATTATTGTTAGTTTTAATATTTGTGTAATATATCGTTGAAGCTTCGATAAAGGCTTTTGCAAAATTAATATCTTCATTACTTATCATGTCATTCATTGTAAACAGTGAATTTTCACTATTTATAAGCAAAGAGAATGTAATGTTTTTCACTCCTAACCGTGCTTTTTCATAAAAATCTTTTAAAGTTTCAGAATTTGAAAATCCTTCATCAAATCCAAGGTTAACATTGTAGGTAATTTTTCCCGATTTATTTTGTGAAAACAAATGGAAACAAATGAGAATAAAGAATATAGATATTTTTTTCATGTTAATTAATTTATCCTGTGCCATAATCATGGCACAGGAATTAATGTTTTATAATCCTGTACAAGAGGAATATGCAGCCCAAGCAACATTTCCTGCTTGTGTTTCATTTGCACCATTATCAATTGCAGACTGGTAAGTGTCTAAATAAACAGCATAACATGGCTTTAATATAGTGGCATATTCTTTTTCAATTGGTTTAAGTTCTATTTTTTTCTCTTCAATTTCATTTGCCATCCCAGCAAAAGAAAACGCTACAAGTGCTACGGCACTAAAAATCATTTTTTGCATTTTGTTTAAATTTTTAAAATTACTGTTTTGTTTTTGGATATCCAATTCAAATTTTAACATTTAAAAATGCATTTTCAAATGTCGTCAATAACATTTAACAAAATGTATCAAAAAACCATACGTCTTGGTGTGTTTAAACATAACCTCTGCGTTTTACTTCGCGTAAAATGCTAGTATCATCCGTAATATTTAATCCTTTTTTTATTTTAGCAATCCTTTTTTGAATGGCAACTTCTGATAATGAAAGTTCTTCTGCAATTTCTTTAATTTTATAACCATTGCTTATTAATGCAACAATTTTGCGGTTGGTTTCTTTAGTGAAAATTTCTTCTTCCCACATTTTATGAGTTTTTTGTAAAACAGATGTGCTTTTGTACTTGTTCCCTTTTACAACTTTTTTAATAGCATTCATTAATTTACTGCCACTGACATCGCTTTTAATTACAATAGCATCAGGTTTTACTCGTTGGTCGAGATCCATCACAGTAAAATCTTCTAAATGCGCAGTAAAAAAGAACGATTTACATAAAGGCATTTTTTCTCGAAGAAACAAACAGAGATCACCACCATTAAAAATCTCATATTCAGGATTACCCGGCATTGAATAATCTAATATTGCTAAGTCAAAAGGTTCATCGGCTTCAGTATGCTTTTTAATTGCTAAAATAGCATCAGTACAATTTAAACTTTCTACAATATGAACGTTTTTTTCACTTTCAAAAGCATACGTTAGTATGGTTTTGAGTGAATCAATCATGTTTTGATGGTCATCTGTAATTAAAACTCTCATAATAAATGGCTTATATTGATAAGCAAATTATTAAAAGTTTTTAATAAAAAAAGCACCTTAGTGATTTTTAACATAATGTATATAAAAACCATACTTTATGTTAAAACGTAATTACTTTTTAGTTTGCTCTGTAGGAGTTACCTCATTTTTAGTAATTAAAAGCTCTACTCTTCGGTCTAAAGTACTACCTTTTTTTAAGGATTGCGTATT
>CAZCIV010000537.1:0-1949 GCA_964498595.1 uncultured Flavobacterium sp. | reverse complement strand
AAAAAATTAATTGAGAAAAAATAATAGCTATGTTTGAATATATCAATATATTTTTAAAATCCATGTTCATTGATAACATGGTGTTTGCATACTTCTTAGGAATGTGTTCATTCTTGGCTGTATCTAAAAAAGTATCAACTGCTATTGGATTAGGAATTGCGGTAACTTTCGTACAAGTAATTACAGTTCCATTAAACTATTTAATTTATAAATATGTTTTAGAAGCAGGTGCTTTATCTTGGTTAGACCCATCTTTAAAAACGATGGATTTAAGTTTCTTAAATCTTATCATCTTTATTGCGGTTGTTGCAACGTTAGTTCAATTAGTAGAAATGATTGTTGAGAAATTCTCTCCATCATTATATAACTCATTAGGTATCTTCTTGCCACTTATCGCGGTTAACTGTGCTATTTTAGGAGGTTCATTATTTATGCAATTACGTGTAGATACTGGTGCTTATCAAAATATCGGTCACGTTGTTACTTTTGGTTTCTCATCTGGTTTAGGTTGGATGATTGCAATTGTAGCTATGGCTGCTATTCGTGAGAAAATGGAATATTCTAATGTTTTAGCTCCATTAAGAGGTTTAGGTATTACTTTTATCTTAACAGGTTTAATGGCTGTAGGTTTCATGAGTTTTGGTGGTATTGATCTTAACGCATTAAACAAAAAGCCTGAGGTTAAAGTTGAAGCTCCAGCTCCAGCAGTTGTTGAAACTCAAGTAGTTGATTCAGTTCAAGTAGCTGTAGATTCTGTAAAAGTAGATTCAACTCAAACAGTTAAATAATAGTATAACATTAAAAATTGAAATTATGTTTGAATTAATTACATATTCGATTTTAGCTTTCTTAGCGCTAATTTTACTAATGGTGTTTATGCTATTATATGCAAAATCTAAATTAGTAAACTCAGGTGCTGTAAAGATTAAAATTAACGGTGAAAACGAAATCGAAGTAGGTGGAGGTAGTACACTTTTAACTACTTTAGGAAATAATAAAATCTTCTTACCATCAGCTTGTGGTGGTGGAGGTTCTTGTTTACAATGTAAATGTAAAGTATTAGATGGTGGTGGAGAACCTTTACCAACAGAAATACCAAACTTTACACGTAAAGAATTAGCAGAAGGATGGAGATTAGGATGTCAAGTTAAAGTAAAACAAGACATGGTTATCGAAGTTCCAGAAGAAATCTTTGGTATCAAAAAATTCGAAGCAAAAGTATATTCTAACTACAACGTAGCGTCTTTTATTAAAGAGTTTATCGTTGAGTTACCAGAAGATATGCACTACGAAGCTGGAGGTTATATCCAAATTGAAATCCCAGCTTGTGAAGTGAAATTTACGGATATCGATATTACAGCTCACCCAGTAGAACATCCTGGTGAACCTGAAAAATTCAAAATCGAGTGGGATAAGTTTAAATTATGGCCACTAGTTATGAAAAATAACGAATTGGTTGAAAGAGCATACTCTATGGCTTCTTACCCAGCAGAAGGAAGAAAAATCATGTTGAACGTTCGTATTGCAACACCTCCTTTTGATAGAGCTACAAACGATTGGATGAAAGTTAACCCAGGGATTGCTTCTTCATACGTTTTCTCAAGAAAAGCGGGTGATACAGTAACTGTTTCAGGACCTTATGGAGAGTTCTTCATTAATGAGTCTGATGCAGAAATGTTGTACATCGGTGGAGGAGCTGGTATGGCGCCAATGCGTTCGCACTTGTACCACTTATTCCGTACAGTTAAAACTGGAAGAAAAGTTACGTATTGGTACGGAGGTCGTTCTAAACGTGAATTGTTCTATGTAGATCATTTTAGAGCTTTAGAGAAAGATTTTCCTAACTTCAAATTCCATATCGCATTATCTGAACCTTTACCAGAAGATAACTGGAAAGTGAAAGATGGACCAAATGGAGAAGGTGATGGTTTCGTAGGATTTATCCATAA
>CAZCIV010000536.1:0-1952 GCA_964498595.1 uncultured Flavobacterium sp. | reverse complement strand
AATGATTATATACAACGTAACGATAAACGTAGACGAAAGCATTCATTCCGCTTGGTTAAAGTGGATGCAGAACAAACATATCAACGATGTTTTAGCAACTGGTTTATTTTCCAATGCTAAAATGGTGAAGGTTTTAGTGGAAGAAGAAATGGGTGGCGTAACATATGCCGTTCAATATTTTACCGATTCTAGAGCCAAATTGGAAGACTTTTACAAAAATCACGCACCAAGATTACGCCAAGAAGGCTTACAACTTTTTGCAGATAAAATGTTAGCTTTTAGAACGGAATTAGAAGTAATGGAAGAATTCTACAATGCAGGAAACTAACCTATTTTGTCTTTTCCGTGAAAACGGAAAACTCTTTTATGAAAGCACATATATATTATGTTTACATATTAGCCAATAAAAACAACTCTGTACTTTATGTTGGAGTTACAAATGATATTATTAGAAGAGTTGCAGAACATAAAAGCAAAATAAATAAAGGATTTACATACCGATACAACGTTGATAAATTAGTTTACTTTGAAGTTCATGGCTACATTGAAGATGCTATTCTTCGGGAAAAGCGTTTGAAGAAATGGAACCGTCAATGGAAAATCGATTTGATTGAAAAAGAAAATAAAAATTGGGAAGATTTATCATTGGAATGGTATAATAATTCTAATTAAAAGATTCCCGACTTCTCGGGAATGAAAAAAAGGAACATATAATGGAAAAAGTAACCGCAAAAAAACACTTAGGACAACATTTCCTAAAAGACGAAAGCATCGCAAAGGATATTGCCGACACACTTTCGCTAGAAGGCTATTCTAAAATTTTGGAAATTGGTCCAGGAATGGGTGTTTTAACCAAATATTTATTAGAAAAACCTACCGAAACCTTTGTAATTGAAATCGATAAAGAATCGGTGGAATATTTGGGCGTTCACTATCCAAAATTGGAAAATCATATCATTTCGAAAGACTTTTTAAAATACAATTTAAACGAAGTTTTCAATGGCGAACCTTTTGCAATTATTGGAAATTTTCCATACAATATTTCAACTCAAATTGTTTTCAAAACTCTAGAAATGCGAGATCAAATTCCAGAATTTGCTGGGATGTTTCAAAAAGAAGTAGCCGAAAGAATTTGCGAGAAAAAAGGCAGCAAAACCTACGGAATCTTATCCGTTTTAGCGCAAGCTTTTTATGAAGCGGAATACTTATTTACGGTTCCACCAGATGTATTCAATCCGCCACCAAAAGTAGATTCTGGTGTAATGCGATTAAGAAGAAAAGCCGATTATTCGCTACCATGTGATGAAAAATTATTCTTTAGAGTGGTAAAAACTGCTTTTCAACAAAGAAGAAAAACATTGCGAAATAGCTTAAAAACATTCAATTTTTCTGATAATTTAAAAGAAGATAGTATCTTTGACCTGCGTCCGGAGCAACTTTCGGTAGAACAATTTATTGAAATCACCCAAAAAATAGCAGCCGATGGAGTTTAAAATCAGCAGAGAATTTCTATCTGAAATAGAACAACTTATAAGTGAAAACAAATCACAAGAATTACTTTTACTTCTTGAAGATATTCACTTTGCTGATATTGCCGAAATCATGGAAGAACTCGATGATTATGGCGCTGCTTACATTTTTAACACCTTAGATTCTGAAAAAACAGCGGAAATTCTTCTCGAATTAGATGAAGAAGTTCGTGAAAAAATCTTGCGCAATTTATCTCCAAAAGAAATTGCAGAAGAGCTTGACGAATTAAGTACCGACGACGCGGCCGACATTATTGCCGAGTTACCTCAAGACAAAAAAGAGCAAGTAATTTCGGAATTAGAAGACGTTGAACACGCAAAAGATATTGTTGACTTATTACGCTATGACGAGGACACCGCTGGTGGTTTGATGGGAAAAGAGTTGGTAAAAGTTAACGAAAACTGGAACGTTTTAACTTGTGT
>CAZCIV010000535.1:0-1956 GCA_964498595.1 uncultured Flavobacterium sp. | reverse complement strand
ATGTTTTACACCATACATATACAAACATTATTGGTCACGATGAAGATTTAGAAGCAGGAAGAATTTTACGTTTTTCAAAAACTGCTAAATGGTACAGCCACCACAGATTTCAACATTATTATTCGGTTTTCTTATACGGATTATTAACATTCAACTGGGCTATCACAACTGATTTCTTACAGATGAAACGTTACTTAAAAAGAAAACTATCTTACGGAGAAGCTAAAAGTCCAGCTTTTCAATGGACCACTTTAATCATAACGAAGTTAATTTATTTCTCTATTTGGATTGTTTTACCAATAATCGTTGGTGTGACTTGGTGGAAAGTACTTTTAGGTTTCGTAGTAATGCATTACACGGCTGGATTAATTTTGAGTGTTGTATTCCAATTAGCACACGTAGTAGAAGATACTATAAATCCAATGCCAGATGATAATGGAGAAATTGAAAACACCTGGGCTATTCATCAATTGTTTACAACGGCTAACTTCGCACCAAAAAACTGGATTGTAAATTATTACACTGGCGGGTTAAATCACCAAATTGAACACCATATCTTCCCAAATATCAGTCACATTCACTACAATAAAATTGCTGAAATTGTAAAACAAACAGCAGCAGAATGTAACTTACCATATCATGAGTTTAAAACGACTCGAGAGGCCATCGCTTCTCACTTCAAACATTTGAGAGAACTTGGTAGAAAGCCACAATTAGCATAATAAAGAAGAGACGCGAGGAATCGCGTCTTTTGTATTAACTATAATAACTAACACACAATGAACCCGTTATCGGACAGAATCAACAACTTAGCCGTTTCTCAAACTTTAGCTATGGCGGCTTTAGCAAGAGAATTAAAAGCACAAGGAAAAGACATTATCAGCCTTAGTTTAGGAGAACCAGATTTTAACACTCCTGAATTCATTAAAGAAGCTGCAAAAAAAGCTATCGACGAAAACTACAGTACGTATACTCCAGTAGAAGGTTACTTAGAATTGAAAGAAGCAATTTGCAAAAAATTCAAAAGAGATAATAATTTAGACTACAAACCATCACAAATTGTAGTTTCTACGGGAGCTAAACAATCTTTATACAACATTGCTCAAGTAATGTTAAACGATGGTGACGAAGTAATTCTTCCTGCTCCGTATTGGGTTTCGTATTACGAAATTATCAAACTTTCTGGCGGAGTTCCTGTTGAAGTTCCAACTTCTGTAGAAAGCGATTTCAAAATTACACCAGAACAATTAGAAGCAGCTATCACACCAAAAACAAAAATGATGTGGTTCAGTTCACCTTGTAATCCAAGTGGTTCGGTTTACAATCGTGAAGAATTAACGGCTTTGGCCAAAGTTTTAGAAAAACATCCACACGTATATGTAGTTTCTGACGAAATCTACGAACACATCAACTTTTCAGGAACATTTTGCAGTATCGCATCAATTCCAGGAATGTTAGAAAGAACGATTACAGTTAATGGTGTTGCAAAAGCATTCGCAATGACAGGATGGAGAATTGGTTACATCGGAGCTCCAGAATTCATTGCAAAAGCGTGTACAAAAATCCAAGGACAAGTTACTTCTGGAGCCAATTCTATTGCACAAAGAGCTACTATTACTGCTGTTGAAGCTGATCCAAGTGTTTTAAACGAAATGGTTACTGCTTTCAAAAATCGTAGAGATTTAGTTGTGGGATTAGTAAACGAAATTCCAGGTTTCAAATTGAATGTTCCAGAAGGAGCTTTTTATGTATTCCCTGATGTTTCTTCTTTCTTCGGAAAAACTTTAAAAGGTCAATTAATCAAAGACGCAACCGATTTCTCTATGTTCTTATTAGCTGAAGCAAACGTAGCAACTGTAACAGGAGACGCTTTTGGAAATCCAAATTGTATTCGTTTCTCATACGCAACAAGCGAAGCTTTATTAACAGAAGCAATGAGAAGAATCAAAGAAGCGG
>CAZCIV010000534.1:0-1960 GCA_964498595.1 uncultured Flavobacterium sp. | reverse complement strand
ATCTGCAAAGATTGTTCATGGGGATGCTTTAGAAACAGATTGGGAAGAAGTTGTTTCAAAAGACGAATTAACTTGCATTATTGGCAATCCGCCTTTTATTGGGTCAAGAATAATGACTAAGCATCAAAAAGATTGTTTAACAAAGGTTTTTGGTAACTCAAAAAATGTTGGTGAACTTGATTATGTAACAGGATGGTATATAAAGGCTGCTCAATTTATTCAGAAAACAAAAATAAAAGTGGCATTTGTTTCGACTAACTCAATTGTACAAGGATTGCAAACTAGTGTTCTTTGGAAGGTAATGATTGAGAATTACAATATTGTAATACATTTTGCGCATCGTACTTTTAAATGGACCAATGATGCAAAAGGCAACGCAGCTGTCTATTGTGTCATTATAGGTTTTGCAAATTTCGACAATTCAAGAAAGGTGATTTTCAGTTATGAAGACATCAAAGGAGAGGCTGAATCCAGATATGTTAAAACAATCAATCCATATTTGGTTGAAACAAAGAATGTATTTATTGAAAGACGGCAGGTACCAATAACTAATGTTCCAGAAATGAATTTTGGGAATATGCCTGCAGATGGTGGAGAATTTCTTTTTACCGACGAAGAAAAAAATAATTTTATACTAATTGAACCTGAATCTGAATTTTTATTTAAACCGTTTATTTCAGCGTTTGAATTTATTAACAATAAAAAGAGATGGTGTTTATGGTTGCAAGATATTGAGCCAGGTAAATTGAAAAATTTAAAACATGTTCTTCAACGTGTTGAAAATGTTAAGAAAATTCGGGAAAAATCATCTAGACCACAATTGGCTAATATTCCTCATTTATTTGCCCAAATCACTCAACCCAAAGGACTTGATTTCATCTTAATTCCAAGACATAGTTCAGAAAATAGAAAATACATACCGATCGGTTTGTTCGATAAAAGCAATATTGGAGCAGATAGTTGTTTAATCATCCCGAACGGAACTCTTTATCATTTCGGAGTATTGACTTCGCAAATGCACATGGCTTGGGTAAAAACGGTTTGTGGCAGATTAAAAAGTGATTTCAGATATTCAAAAGACGTAGTTTATAACAACTACCCTTGGCCTGAAAACCCTAGTGACAAGCACAAAGAAGTCATTGAGAAAGCTGCACAAAAAGTATTGGATGTGCGTGCAGAATTTCCGAACAGTTCGCTGGCAGATTTGTACGATCCGTTGACCATGCCACCAGCATTAGTGAAAGCACACAACGAACTGGATAAGGCTGTGGATTTGGCTTATCGTCCTCAACCATTTACTTCTGATGCAAACCGTATGGAGTTCTTGTTTGAGTTGTATGAGAAGTATACGGCCGGGTTGTTTGCCCATCGACAGGCTCAGGGCAAGCTGGAGAAGAAGGGGAAAGGGAAGAAGAAAGATAAGTAATCTATGAAGGATCTTGACAAAATACCAAACAGCGTTCTCAAAGCATTTCAGCCTTTCGTAAACACAGCGACAGAACTGTATTTCTTTGAACCAAATGAAGATGTTTATCTCAATTTTATCGGTAACGGAAATGTTTCGGATTGCTTTCTTCAAGTAACTAAATATCGAAATGATAGAGGTAAATTTATCTTGACCATTCGTCAAAAGCCTTATAATGCCAACATCAATGACGAGCATATTTTCGAAGTTGGAATAGAATCACTAAATACTATCTTAAACCGTTGGAATTCGTTAATTGAAGAACGAAACGAACTTACAGGATTTTTCAATAATTCATCTCGATTGAAACAATTAGAAGAAGAGTTTTTCAATGAATCTCCATACTGTGAATCGGATTTTGAAAACGATTATTTCTCCATTTCAGAAGCAAAACAATTATCTGAAGTTTGCACAAGCCTTATACAATATGTAGAGACAACAGATACCATTAAAAACAAAGAAGAGATAATTAAGGAAATCAACTTTTTAGAGGAA
>CAZCIV010000533.1:0-1961 GCA_964498595.1 uncultured Flavobacterium sp. | reverse complement strand
TTTCTTCGAAATAAAATTAAAATAGTACATAACAAAAAAGAGGCTGTCCGAAAAGGGCAGCTTTTTTTATGCTGCAACATTAATGTTTTGAAAATCCAAATTTTTAATTGGGTATTTCATATCGTTTTTTCTCTCAAATTCGATTAAGACTAGTTTATAAATGTGGTTATTTGGATTGAAAGGAGATTTTTTTGCTGATTTGTGGCTCGAAAGCACCTTATTGTTTGCCATTTTTCTAAAATTATGCCCTATTGCCATTAACAAGAACTCCAGCTCTACTTTTTCTAAGCCTTTAAATGTGAATCGGTTAAATTTATTGTTGCTTTTTAACTGACCAAACACAGCTTCTGCTTCAATGGGTCGTTTACTTCTGTGTTCGCGTCCTTTTTCACTCATTAGTTTTTCCTTTGCCTGCTCTTTTAGGAAGTTTAGCCTATGATTGACTTCTATCCTCCGGTTCCCTTTTGCCTTGTGACACGCAGATCGTAATGGACATCCCTCACATCTTTTTACTTCATAGTAAGCTACTTGAGATTCATAACCGTTACTTGAAGTACGTTTACCGTGTCCAATATTATCCATTCTTTGTCCCATGGGACATACGTAAAAATCTTGATCACTATTGTAAAAGAGATTTTGCGATAGAAAAGGATTATTTTTTGACTTTCTCTTTTGCTCCATGTGGAAGTAATTGTATTTCACATAGGCTTCAACTTCCTTTTTTTCAAGCATTTCAAAATTTTCTTCACTTCCGTATCCGGCGTCAGCTACTATTTCTTTACTCTGTTTGTTGTACGCTTGTTCAAAACCCGTCAAATGTGATTTTAATGTAGTAGTGTCTCCGGGTGTTTGATGAACAGAAGCGTGTGTAATAAATTGATTTTCTGTTGATATTTGAGGGTTGTATGCTGGTTTTAATTGTCCATTTTTCATGTGATCCTCTTTCATTCTCATGAATGTGGCATCCGGATCTGTTTTGCTGTAAGAATTTCTATCGCCTAAAATTTCAAGGTCTTTTTCATACTGCTCTAGTTTTGGAAGATGTTCCTCTTGAAGTTTTTGAAGCTCTTTGGCAAGTTTCTTTGGAGGCTCTTTTAGCTTTTTGTTGAGAATGGAAAGACGCTCTTTTAATTCCTCAGAATCAATCTTTTTCGGCAATTCTTCCTGATTAACTTCTTGATTATCTGATAAAATACTTTTTTCAATATCCGATAAAACGCTATTAATTTTGGCTTCTAGTTTCTCTTTGTACTTTTCGACAGACTTGCGCCAGACAAAGGTGTATTTATTCGATTTTGCTTCTATTTTAGTTCCGTCAATATATTGAACATCAAGACTAATATATCCCATTTCAACAAGCATCTTCACCACTTCGGCAAATAATGTCTTAATCGAATCTTTTAAAATTTTGCTGCGAAAATCATTTATGGTTCTAAAATCAGGTGTTGAATTGCCAGAGATAAACATAAAATGAATATTCTCATTTAGTGCTTTGGCTATTTTTCTACACGAATACACATTGGACAAATAGCCGTAAAACAAAACTTTAATCATCATTCGAGGATGATATGCTGATGTACCACCTCCTTTGTACTTTTTTAGAATATCACTGATATCCAACGAGTTTACCACCGTATCAATCAAGCGGACAGGATGGTTCTCAGGAATTTTATCAAAAATGTTTACTGGAAATAATTCTGGACAATTGCCACTCTGATTTTTAAAAACTATCTTAGCCATTGTTGTATTTTGTGGAACTCTAAGATAATAATTTTAGAGAAAATCAACAAAAAAAAAGGGTGTCTCGACTTTTCGGACACCCTCTTTTTTTTGTTTAACAGCAGAAACATGAAAATACCATTTAAATTAACTGATTGGCCAATTTAATTTCGCCATCCTTAATTAGAAAGATTTCCTTTTATCGCATTCAAATCAGATGAATTGATGCATTAATCATTCGC
>CAZCIV010000532.1:0-1965 GCA_964498595.1 uncultured Flavobacterium sp. | reverse complement strand
GGAACTAGCGATCTTTGCTTAGATCTCCGAACTTTCACAAATTCATTTCCTGGATTATTCATTCATAAACATCCCGCATAAACAGCACGTCATAACGGGTGAAACAAATTCTTTAATTAAACACAGCGAAAGGGTGGAAGTCGCCCAAAAAGCATCCGGTGGGATTCTATGCGGTTCGTGCGGTGTCGCACTTACCCATAACGTTTTGCAGCTTGCCGAAGGCGGGGCTTTCGGAGCACCAACTTGTCAAGCTACCACTAATGTTTATTCGGAGCCGAAAAGTTTCTTTAACCAAGACTGCCCCGCTTTTGGCAAGGTGCTGTTACCAGTAGTTGTTTCTTCCTTTTCCTCAATTCCATATTTTTCTTTTCTATATTGTTTTCTGTCTGCTGAATTTAAAATTATTGCAGTCTTCGGTCTTGAAACATTTTTTAAAAGCATTTTATCATAGTAGTCCTCTTTGTATAAAGCATTCCAAGGTGTCAAGCCCCAATATGCGTCTGCTAAATCAGTCAATGCTCCACATTGTCCGTATGAAATACTGCCAATATCTCCAAATTTCCCTCCGCTACCACTGTTTGGGTTTAATGTCACTTGTTCATTGAAAAGTATTTTCCAATGACCATTATTTAAAAGGTCACCATTTGATAAATGCAAAATTGAAATTGGTTTTAGTTTTTTAAAATCAGAACTATTTAAAGTGTCTGTGTTGGCACGAAAATCAAATAACGCACAAGTGCAATATTTTTTATCTAGAACTTGTCCGAAGGTAAATGAATTGTCTTTGAGAATTATTGTAAAAACGTCACCAGTTGCCCATTCCTTTGGTTTGGGTCTATTCTTTTTTACATTTGTAAATTCCTTTTTTAAATCATCAATGTCAAGTTTTGGAAACTTTGCTTGATAGTCCGAATTTGATAGTTCGATTATTGCTTCAATTGTCGATATGATTGTGTCAACATTTGCGGTTGTAACATGCAAATAGTCACTTTCATAATCCATTGAAGGTTTTGGTTTCGTGTCCTTTAGTTTAGCTTTTAAAAGTTTGTATGCATCACTTTGAAATTCTTGTCCAAAAAGTTCAGCACAGTCTTCGAATATGGAAAAGGAGTTGTCATTCTCGTCAGGAAAGTTAATCTTTATTGGTCCGATTATTTTGTGTTTGTCTGTCATACAATTACTGGTAACGTTTTCCAAATAGGCAAAGGCGCCTAACAAGTATAGTGAATTTTGCGCTTTTGCTTATTTGGTGTTAGGTGCTTGTATCAATTAAATCGTTTATTATTCTTTATAAAACTTAAACTACTATCTGGCTTGGCTCCAAAAGGCTCGAAATAATATTTATAATTTATGCTTTTAATTGTCGAGTTTCTATCAACATAACTGTAAAAGAAAATACTATCACCATCAATACGTCCATTCATGTGATAACGTTCATAAGTCCATGATCCACTATTAGGCCAGAAAAATTCAACTATTATTTCGTTACCATCCAATTTATATGACCCCCAATCAAAATTTGGATACTTCTTACAGTATTTGTAATAACTTTTAAGTGAATCAAGATTGCAAAAGTGTCCAGATGTAAATGCTGTCCCGTCGGAATAAAAGAAAATAGGAACGACTGTTTTTGAACCGCAAGTATCAATCACATTTAAATCAAAATTACAATAATAAAAACCATTAAAACGTAATTGTTTTGTGTCTACAAAACTATGAGTCTTATCGTAGATCAACAATTTATCATATGTTGTACAACTTGTCAGAAATAAAAATATGATTAAAATATACCCCATGTTTAGTTCGATTATGTCTTCGGTGAGTTTATTGCACCTAACGACTCGCAAGCAGGCGACCTGCCCACCTTTCACGAGATCGTTTTACCGAAGATAAAATATTCTTTTTAGAAACTTATCTATCACAGAAGTACAATTTGCGGGCTGACGCTTGCTTGCTGTTATGGGT
>CAZCIV010000531.1:0-1968 GCA_964498595.1 uncultured Flavobacterium sp. | reverse complement strand
GGGGTAGTAATTTTGGTTCTGCTGTTGATGTAGTTGCACCTGGTGTTAAAATTTATACTACTGATATTACCATAACAAAAGATTACTATATTTGAAGAACAATTAAAAACAACTACTATGAAAAAACTACTCTTACTACTACTCACAACATTTGCTTTAAGCTGTTGCAACAACGACGATGACAATCCCCAAACAGAACTAGAAAAACTACCACCAGCAACACAAATAGGGGCAAACACCTTTGGTTGCCTTTTAGACGGAAAAGCATTTCTGCCAGGAAATTTTCCAAATGCTACAAGTTGCTTTTACCAATTAGTAGATGGGGAATATTATTTTGTTATGGCATTCGGTAATACTAATTTTAATTCAATTAATATTGATGTGGGTGTTGGTACACAGAAATTACAAATTCAACAAAACGCTCAATATGATCTTTTTGAGTTGAATGATAACAATGCTTATGGAGGCTATAATTTTGGAACTTTTGACTATTATACTACACAAACACACACAGGAAAATTAATCATTACAAAACTTGACGAAGTAAACCATATTGTTTCTGGTACTTTTTGGTTTGACGTGATCGATAACAACGGAGTAGTTCATCAAATTCGAGAAGGTCGTTTTGATGCAGAATACACAAATTAAAAATAACAATTAAATTATGACGAAGATTATATTTATTTTCTGTTGTTTATCTTTAAGTAGTTTCGCTCAAAATTATATTGGGCTCATTTTTTGTTTTTTTTTTTTATAAAATTTATTTATAATTTAAAAAAAATAAATATAATTTTTAAAAAAATTATATATTTGTTTTTTTAACAAATAAATTAAGTTTTTATGAAGAAAAAAATTATCCTCTCTAGTATAGTTGCTGTATTTATTTTAAATTCATGCAGTTCTACGAAACCAGCTCCAGTTAAGTTGTCTGGCCCTCAAGTTACAGCAAGTGCGAAAGAATTAGTTCGAATAACAGATGATGTTGTAGCAGAATTTCAACCTTCTTTGTCTCCAGATGGAAAAAAATTATTATATGTAATCCGCGATGACGCAAATAACAATTATAATAAATGGAGTATTAGATTAAAAAATGATGTTATGCTACCAGGTTTTACTCCATTAATAGGAAATAAAACGGATAGACCTTCGTGGATAGATAATGAAAATTTTATTTTCACCTATTATGCCTCTAAACCTACTATCGCAGTTACAAGCATAAATAAATTAGGTTTAACTTATATTGGTCAAAATGCTTATGGTGATTTTGATGCAGATGCTAGTGTTTCTCCAGATGGCAAGAAGATAGTTTTAACTACAACTTTGCAAGAGACTCGTAATATCTGTTTGGTTAATAGAGATGGAAGTAGCTTTACAGTACTCTCTGAAGGTATTAATCCTAAATGGAGTCCGAAAGGTGATAAGTTGTTGTATACAAAATTATCAGGTGATTTTTATCAGTTATTCGAACTAGATTTGAAATCGTTCCAAAGCACACAGATTACAACTGGTGAACAGCATTCTACTAATGGTGCTTATTCCCCTGATGGAAAACATATTGTTTTTATTGGAACAAAAGATAAATTTAGTCATTTATTCGTGATGAAAGTTAATGGGACTTCTTTAACTCAAATTACAAGCGGTGACTCAAATGAGACTCAGCCTTTTTGGGGAGTAGATGGTAATATTTATTTTTCATCTACAGCTGGTGCACGTCAGCCGGATAAAGCAGTTAACAAATATTCTAATTTTTTCAATACTACTAGAACATCTAATAGTACTATTAATCAAGAATTATCTGCATTTTCTTATCCTTACACTGATATTTGGAGAGTTCGTCCTTTAATTGTTAATTAATTACATTCATAAAACTAAAAAGCCATTTCAAACGAAATGGCTTTTTGTTTTATCTCTTTTGATAATCCGAAGTAAAGAATAATTCTACTGTAGGATATTTTTGTTGGGTCATTT
>CAZCIV010000530.1:0-1972 GCA_964498595.1 uncultured Flavobacterium sp. | reverse complement strand
GAGAAGAGATGAGCAAAAAACAACTAAAAGCACTTGAAGCTAAAGAAAAATTAGATGAATCTTTAGACGAAAATCCAGCTGTAGCTGAACGACAAAAGATTTTAGATGAAAGAAAAGCTGCTCGCGAAAAGTTAATTGAAGAACGCAAACTAGCTAACGAACAAAAGAAAGCAGAAGCTGCTGAAAAAAGAAAAAAATTACTTGAAGAAAGAGATGCTAGAAAAAATGGCACAGTAATTGAAAAAGAATCTAAAGAAACTGAAAACAAAACAGCAGTAAAAGAAGAAAATATAGATAAAGTTTCTGACGAATCAAAAGGCAAAGAAGAAAATATAGAAGGAGAAAAAAAATTAACTCCTGCTGAAATTAGACAAAAAGCTATTGATGAAAAAAACAGAAAATTAGAAGAAAGAAAAAAATTAATAGAAGAAAAAAAGAAAAAAATAGCAGAAAATAAAGAAGCTGCCAAAAAAGAAAAAGAACAAAAAACAGAAACAGAGAACAAAAATTAAATAACTAAATTTTAAAATTAAAAATGAAACAATTAAAAACTTTAGCAATTGCAATCGTACTTTTTATTGGAACTCAAGTTTCAGCTCAATCAAAAGTTGCACATATAGATGTACAAACTTTAATGACGGCTATGCCAGAAATGAAGACTGCACAAGACCAGATGAAAAAAATTCAAGAATCATATGATAAAGATTACAAAAATATGGTTGCTGAATATCAAACAAAATTGCAAAAATACGAACAAGAATCTGCAACTGCTGGTGATGCTTTAAACGAAACTCGCTCAAAAGAAATGCAAGATATGGGAACTCGTATCCAACAATTTCAACAAACTGCGCAAAAAGAATTAGGGCAAAAAGAGATGGATTTATACAAGCCTATTATGGAAAAAGCTCAAAAAGCAATTCAAAAAGTTGCTAAAGCAAAAGGTGTAAACTATGTTTTAGATGCAACAAATGGTTCAGGAGTATTATTTGCTGAAGGGATTGACTTAATGGCAGATGTTAAAAAAGAATTAGGTTTTCAATAAAACTTAAAAAAAGCATTTTAAAAACTGTGTAATCTATTTGTGATTACACAGTTTTTTTTATTTTTGTTAACATGAAAAAAGAATGTCCAATAGGTTTATTTGATTCTGGCGTTGGCGGAACTTCAATTTGGAGTGAAATCCACAACTTACTTCCTAACGAAAACACTATTTATCTTGCAGATAGTAAGAATGCTCCGTACGGACTAAAATCTAAAGAAGAAATAATTGATTTGAGTTTTAAAAATACAGAATTCCTGTTACATCAAAATTGTAAAATCATTGTTGTAGCCTGTAATACTGCCACTACAAATGCTATTAAAGAACTTAGAACTAAATATGATGTTCCTTTTATTGGTATTGAGCCTGCTATAAAACCTGCAGCGTTGCAATCAAAAACTCAAACTATTGGCATATTAGCTACAAAAGGCACACTTAATAGCGAATTATTTCATAAAAGTGTGGCAAATCATCCTGAAGTTAAAATAATCGAACAAATAGGACATGGATTAGTTCAATTGATAGAAAATGGCGATATAGATTCTGCAGAAATGGAAGAATTATTAAAGAGCTATCTAAATCCGATGATAGAAAAAAACATTGATTATTTGGTACTAGGTTGTAGTCACTATCCTTATTTAATTCCACAAATTAAAAAAATCATTCCACCTAAAATAAAAATTATTGATTCAGGTGAAGCAGTAGCTAAACAGACACAAAAAATTTTAGAGCAAAATGATTTATTAAATCTTTCAAAAAGTAAAAGCTCGCAAATATTCTATACGAATGGCGAGCCAGAGGTTTTAAAAAATATACTAGGAAATGATGAAACTGTAATTTATAAGAATTTTTAACCTATTCTTTAAACCAACCAGAATACATCACATAATTATTTGAAATACGTTCAATTTCACCAGCAAAATCACTTTGATC
>CAZCIV010000529.1:0-1972 GCA_964498595.1 uncultured Flavobacterium sp. | reverse complement strand
GCACGAGTTGCCGCTTCTGCATCAATATTTGCTTGTAATTGAGTATCTGCTGCTGCACGAGTTGCCGCTTCTGCAGTAATTTTTGAATCAGTATAGCTATTTGCAGTAGCTAAAGTTGTTGCATCACCATTAGCAATTGTTGTTGCTAAATCTTGACCATTAAGTGTAATTTGATTTGTTGATATACCTGCTGCACTTACTGTAGTTGTGTTTGTAACACCGTTATCAGTTTTAGTAATACTTAAGCGATAGTCTTCTGATGTATTATTACGACCCAAAGTCAAATCTTGTACTTTGTTCACTGAAGATGCAACGAAGCCATTATCAACTGTAGCACCTAAAACTGGACCAGTTAAACTTCCTGGAACAATTACACCATTTGCATCGTATTGTGCAGATGCAGTTTGTGCAGTCGTCCATGATTGTTGACCAATCTGTTCAGAAGTGTTTAGCTGGAATTTATTTTGATTAATAACTTGATTATCTACAGAACGTGTCTGATCTTGTGTATCTACACGATTTTGACTAAATGGTTGTGTAGTATTTGAAAATGCAGGATTAACTGTAGGAATAACTAAATCTGCACCTGTTGATACAGGAGCAGCAGTAAGAATTGTTGATGTACCACCATTAACAGCTAAATTACCATTAATTGTAGTATTTGTATTAATAATTGTTCCACCTGAAGAATTTACATCTGATGTAATTAAAGTGGTAGGATTTGTAACGCCTTTAATCACATTAAATGCACCGACGCTACCATCATTGTTATCAACAATAACATTCACATTATCAATATCAGATATATTCGTATCAGCATATACAGCGCTTGTTAAACTTATTGCGATTGCGATCGCTGAAAGTTGAAAAGATTTTTTCATTAAAAGACATCCTATTTTTGAAGTATAAACTTGTAATAACACTAAAAAGTACTTAACCATTGATCTGGAGTTTAGGTAAAGAAATCTTTTAGTGTTAATTCTGCTTAACTTTTTAAGTTAATGGTCTAAAGACAGAGCCTTTCATGTTGCTGAAAAAGTAACTGCTCATACTCTAAACACCCCTTGTCTCGGATTCTAATTTCACTTTAAATTTTTATCAATCAATATTTGATTTAAAATTCCATTTTTCTTCATACTTTTTACTAATAATTAAATCAAAGTAATAAAAAATTACGATTAGAACAAAATATCCATATAAAATTTATCATTGGGTTAATTTTATAAATCAAAATTTGACTCATAAAATTATATGATTATTTATCAATATGTTATGGTGAGAAACGCTCTTAAGATGCAGGAAATCAACGAAAAAAAGGCTTTTAGTCAACGACTGAAACAACAGCTTTTAGAGCAGAACTGGCCTGTTAACAGACCAACTTGGTTGGCTCGAGAGTTCAACATACGCTATAACGGTCATTCTATTAGTGTGCAAACTGCGAGTAACTGGTTATCAGGTACAGCAATACCTAACCAAGATAAATTACAAATTTTGGCTGCGTGGCTAGACATTTCCACGCAATGGTTACGTTTCGGAGAAGTAAGTCCTACCCCAAAAAACTGCACAAAAAATAACCATAAAAAAATTCAGTTTTACTTAGACGATCTACCTAAAAAAATTGGATTATTAAGTCCAAAGCAAAAACAAATAATTTATGAAATCGTAAATGAATTTTTATCACAGAACGAATAAAAAACAGAACGAATAAAAATTTATTTACTCGTTCTTAATAGTAATTGTTTCAAATGCCAATTTTCCTTTTGCAATTGCTCCAATTCTTTTAGTAAAGATTCATATCTAATTTTACAAGAATAAAGGTTTTGCACTTCTTTTACTGGATAAAGTGCGTAACCTATATTTTCATTTTTTAATTTAGTTTTTAACAAGATACTCCTCCTCGTTTAATAGCTTTACAAAGCTATTTATTAAGAGTTTAATTTTTAAGTATATTTACAAATTACACTATTTATAT
>CAZCIV010000528.1:0-1972 GCA_964498595.1 uncultured Flavobacterium sp. | reverse complement strand
GAAGCTACAATAGATTGATGAATTTACCTGAGATAAAAAATAGCGAAGTGGTGGTCTTTAAACCTAAAGGGGGTCAGACTGAATTTCATGTCGTCCTTGATGGAGAGCATGATACAGTCTGGGCGACCGAACAACAAATAATGGATTTGTTCGGCAAAGCCAGAAGAACAATTGGGGAACACATAAAGAACATCTATGAAGAAGGTGAACTTGACAAAGAAGCAACTTGGCGGGAATTCCGCCAGGTTCAAAAAGAAGGAGAGCGAGAAGTATCCAGGAAAATTTCTATTTACAACTTAGATGTAATCATTTCAGTCGGATATCGCGTGAAATCTCAGGTAGGAACGGAGTTCAGAAAATGGGCGACACAAAGACTGAAAGAATATCTTCTCAGGGGGTATACATTCAATAAAGAATTACTAAAAAAGGAGCAACGCAAAGTTAAAATCCTGCAAAAAGAGTTATCAATTCTCCATGAAGAACTGATTGAAACACAAAGAACACTTACAGATGGCTTCTTATCCATAATCTCTAATTATTCAAAAGCTTTCGAACTGCTTGAAAAGTATGACAAAGACACCCTGTCAACTGAAAATCTAAGTAAAAAAGTCATTTTCGTTATTAATTATAACGATGTAAAAAAGGCAATTCAAAAGTTAAAATCAGATCTTGTTGAAAAGGGGGAAGCTAGTGAACTTTTCGGTAACGAAAGAGACGAATCATTCAAAGGCTTTTTAGGAAGTATATCTCAAACCGTTTTTGGTGAATTAGCATATCCTACAATTGAAGAACAAGCAACGCAATTACTTTATTCTATTATCAAAGGACATCCGTTCAGCGACGGAAATAAACGCATTGGGTCATTTATTTTTGTTTGGTTTCTGGAGCAGAACAAATACCACATCAACGAAAAAGGAGAAAGAAAAATTAACGACAATACATTGGTTACTATAGCTCTGACAGTCGCTCAGAGTCTTCCTGAACAAAGAGAGACAATACAAAAACTGATAATTAATCTAATAAGGAACTAAATCTAACAGTACCAAAGAAAACATGGGGCGGACAGGAAATCCCTCCGATAAACCACACGTTTCTTTGTTATAAACCATATACCCCCCCCAAAAAAAAACCACAACTATGAAATTGAAACTTATCGGACTTTTTGCATTGACTGTTTTCATTACCGCTTTCTTTTACACGCTCCGACGACAATGGAAAAATTGTGAAGGCGAACGAGCATTTTTGACCATTCACACCATCGTTTTTACAGAGATCTAGAATCGGGAAGAACTGATTTTAAAATGGAATTTAAAAAGACATGAAACAACTCCGCAAAGTAGACTTATTAATCATGCTCGTCATAACGATGCTGGGTATTGTACAGGGGCAGGTTACGGTTTTTTATATCGTCTATCTGTTTTGGTTTGAAGAGTTAATCCGCACCGTGGTGGATTTTGGCTATTTGTGGAGGGACAAAAATGGAATTGCTGAAAAAATCAATTTCATAAGAACATCGTTCGGTAGTTTTTTTATACTGTTTATTTATTTTGTGTTCATCGTCGTACTTTTTGGATTTATGCTCAATTGGAATAACCCCCATTTGCTGGGGCAGAATCTCCTCGTGCTGATGTTTCGAAACTGGTATTTTAACACGAATCTAATATTGTTTTTGGCACAATACATTTACTTCCGAAACCAAGCCGACAACACTCAATTACAAATGCCATTGTTTAGTCGAAGACACATCATACTGCACATTTCCATTATATTGGGCGCACTAATACAACTTGCAATCGCTCCGAATTTTGACCTCGAAAACAGGTGGGTTTCCGCATTGGTCATTTTACCGTTTCTGCTCTTGAAAATAGTATTGGACAGGGGAGAAAAATAAACGCTCAAAGCTGATTGAAAAGTTAGAATCACAAATACACGCTTGGTTTTGTGAAGAACAATAAAAGTAACAGCCAATTAA
>CAZCIV010000527.1:1720-1973 GCA_964498595.1 uncultured Flavobacterium sp. | reverse complement strand
GTTATGAGTTTGTAGTTGTTTTAGATGTGTAATAAAATTCTCCACTTAAAAAATCCAACGTCCTACGTCTAATATCTAAAGTCTAACATCTAAAGTCTATTATATAACCACTCCCTTAACTATCTCAATTTCTGATATTTGTGTTTTTAATTTTTCAACCGTTTTTTCAAATTTTCGTAATTGATTTTCCAAAAATTCTTTAGAATGTTTTTCGATTTCCTTAGGGTCAAATTCTACTTTCTCTGTTACCATT
>CAZCIV010000527.1:0-1710 GCA_964498595.1 uncultured Flavobacterium sp. | reverse complement strand
GTTGCGACTATCGCTTGTGCACCACCAGATTTTGCTTTTTTTCTTCGAAGATACTCACCAATTGGATTTTTAGATCTCCACAAAGTGTTAGCAACCTCTCTAAAAGCCTGACCTGCCTTACTTTTTTTCTTTTTTACTTTACTCGAAATAACTTTGCCTCCTGTAATTCGGTTGTCAGGCACAAGATTCAACCATGATAGAAATTGTTTTTCAGTGGGAAATTTTTCTTTTAAATTATTACCTGTTTCAGAAAAAATAGCCAATCCTGTTGTTGATTTTAATCCGTATATCCTAGTGACATCAACACCTAACGCATTATAAAGATGTTGTGACACATTGAAGTTTGGTTGATTTTTTTTTGGATTTTGATATTCAATGTCTTTTTTTTCGACTGTGTAATCTGCTAAATTTTGAATGAGTTTTTCAGCCTCTAGGTCACAACATTCAAGTTGAGATTGAAGGAATAAATAATGATTATACGCCATTTTGAGATTGAATAATTGCTCTTCTCTCCAGTTTCCTTGTAGTGATTTTAAAACAGTTTCTTTACTTGCTTTTACGTTTTTATCTCTGTATTGAACCAATATTTCAGGATTTCTTTCTCCTCGGAGAATTGCATTTATAATATCTGTACCTGTCTTCCCATGAATATCTCTAATTACATTGTTTAATTTGATATTCATTTGCTCTAAAGCTTTTTGCATTCTTTGTGTTTCTGAACTCATTTGTTGTACTATTGATTTACGCATACGGACTGAATTGCGCAATGCACGAGTTAAATTATCGGGCTGAAAACAGTTTTTCAATAAGCCGAATGAATGTAATTGTTGAAGCCATTGAGCATCGCTTACATCACTTTTTCTCCCAGGTACATTTTTTACATGATAAGCATTTACAAGATAAACTTCAAAGCCGTATTCCAATAAAATCGTATACAGATGATACCAATACACACCTGTTGATTCCATTGCAACTGATGTTATTCTACAACTTACAAGCCATTGGGCAAGAAGATGTAAGTCGCTTGTGAAGCTTTTAAAAGATCTAACATTTTTCTCGTCTCGGTCACTTGGGACAGCAACAAAATGTTCTTTAGAGGAAATATCTATTCCTGCTGCGTTTGAATTTACTAAATTTGCCATAACGTAAATTTAAAAAGAGGAGAGAGTGCTCAATTTGCTAAACAAAAAAATATTCTATTATAAGGGGTCGAGCCACCAATAGATAATTTAAAAGCAAATATGCCTATACTAAAGTTAGGGCTTAATAGCACCAATGACTGAAAAGGTCTGAGCACTAGCTCCCCTTGTTTTCGGTAAATTTACGTTATATTAAAGATAATCCCGCGATGGCGGGTTTGTTACTAAATTCTTTTCTTTGATTACTTCTCCATAATTATTGTAGATGGAAGATAAATGTCCTCCAACATTGTGTTTTTCACCAACATACATAGCCTTTCTAAAGTGGTAAACACTTTGTTCATAGTCAACGTGGCGAATGGAATATCCGATTGCGGCATAGCTTGTTGCAATTTGAGGATAGTCTTTTAATTTTTCATAGATACGAATGGCTTCAAGATCGTATTTTATACATTGTTTGTATTCACCTGACAAACCGTAAACTAATGCCAAGGAATTAAATCCTTTTGCTTCACCGAGTAAATAATTTATTTTTTTAGCGTCTTGGATGTTTTTGGAAATCAGTTTTTTA
>CAZCIV010000526.1:0-1979 GCA_964498595.1 uncultured Flavobacterium sp. | reverse complement strand
TCGTAATCTTCTGTATCAACAGGATAAATACCAGCGAAAACCATTGGTTTTACATCTTCAAATCCTAAAATTGCATTTTTTGTTGGTTCTTTAGCATCCGTAATCGTATCTCCTACTTTTACTTCTTTTGCTTCTTTAATTCCCGAAACTAAATAGCCTACGTCTCCAGCCGAAATCACATTTTTAGGAACTTGATTTAATTTCAATGTCCCAACTTCATCTGCATAATATTCATTTCCGGTAGCCATGAATTTAATCTTCTGACCTTTTTTCATTTCTCCGTTAAGCACACGGAAAATAACTTCAATCCCTCTAAATGGATTGTAATGCGAATCGAAAATCAAAGCTTGAAGAGGTTCATCTTTATCTCCTTTTGGAGCTGGAATTTTCTCAATAATCGCTGCCAAAATATTTTCAACACCAAAACCTGTTTTTCCAGAAGCGTGAATAATATCTTCTAATTTACATCCTAATAAATCGATAATATCGTCACTAACTTCTTCAGGATTAGCACTTGGTAAATCTACTTTATTTAAAACTGGAATAATTTCCAAGTCATTTTCTAACGCCAAATATAAATTCGAAATTGTTTGTGCCTGAATACTTTGCGCTGCATCAACAATCAACAAAGCACCTTCACAAGCTGCAATGGAACGAGAAACCTCATACGAGAAATCCACGTGACCAGGAGTGTCAATTAAGTTTAAGATATAATCTTCTCCTTTGTATTTGTACTCCATTTGAATGGCGTGACTTTTTATGGTAATCCCACGTTCGCGCTCTAAGTCCATGTTATCTAGTAACTGAGCTTTTTCTTCGCGAGCCGAAACCGTTTGTGTAGCACTCAACAATCTGTCGGCTAACGTACTTTTTCCGTGGTCAATGTGTGCAATAATGCAGAAATTTCTAATGTGTTTCATTCTTCAAGTTCAATGTCAAGTTCAAATTTCAATAGCAATTCTTTCGAACAATTAATCCGCAAATATAAAGCAAAGTTTTGATTTATAAGGCTGAAACTTGAAACCTTAAACTTGAAACCAACAAAAATTTGTATTTTTGCAAAAAAATTGAAGCAACATGCCTAAAATTGGTAACATCATACTACCCGATTTTCCTTTATTATTAGCCCCAATGGAAGATGTGAGCGACCCGCCATTTCGTCGTTTATGCAAATTACATGGCGCTGATTTGATGTATTCTGAATTTATTTCTTCGGAAGGATTGATTCGTGATGCCATGAAAAGCAAACAAAAATTGGATATTTTCGATTACGAACGACCAGTTGGGATTCAGATTTTTGGAGGTGATGAAGAGGCAATGGAAATGAGTGCTAAAATTGTGGATACGGTTCAACCTGATTTAGTGGATATCAATTTTGGTTGCCCGGTGAAAAAAGTCGTTTGTAAAGGTGCTGGCGCTGGGGTTTTAAAAGATGTAGATTTGATGATTCGCTTAACAAAAGCGGTTATCAAAGGAACTAGTTTGCCAGTTACGGTAAAAACACGTTTAGGCTGGGATGAAAATTCGATTAATATTGATGAAGTAGCCGAACGTTTACAAGATATTGGCGTACAAGCTTTAACCATTCATGCCAGAACTCGTGCACAAATGTACAAAGGGCATTCGGATTGGTCTCACATTCAGCGTGTGAAAGAAAATCCTAGAATTACAATGCCAATTTTTGGAAATGGCGATATCGATTCTCCTGAAAAAGCATTAGAATACAAAAACAAATACGGATTAGATGGCATGATGATTGGTCGCGCTGCGATTGGTTATCCTTGGATTTTTAATGAAATTAAACATTATTTCGCCACAGGAGAAAAATTAGCTCCACCAAGCATGAATGACCGAATTGAAGCCGCAAGAAACCACTTAATTTGGAGTATCGAATGGAAAGGCGAACGTTTAGGAATCAACGAAATGCGTCGTCATTATACCAATTATTTCAAAGGCATTCACGGTTTTAAAGAATACAA
>CAZCIV010000525.1:0-1984 GCA_964498595.1 uncultured Flavobacterium sp. | reverse complement strand
ATCCATGGTTTTAAGCAGATTTTGGTTAGTAATATTTATATCATCTATTTTTTTTATTGTTTTTGGATTATTTTCATCTCAATATTATTCTATTGATTATGTTTTGAATGGAAAACAAGGCGAACCCCTTTTAATCGGTGAAAAATATTTGAATGAAGTACCAAAGTTTGTTCAAGACACTTTACAAAAAGCGGAAGACAAAACATTCGTCTTAAATAAAAATGAGGCCGATGCCGACACCACATACGTATACAACAAACAAACTATAAAAATCTACAGCGGAAAACAAAAAGCCGATGGTTTACTTCCTATGACCAAAAGCAGTTTGTTCGATTTGATTTTACCGTTAATTGCTTACTTAGCTTTCTTTTGTGGAATCATGGAATTGCTTATCATTTCTGGAGCTTCAGAAAGATTAGCAAAAAAACTAAGTCCGTTGTTTGCTAAAGTTTTTCCTTCGATTCCTAAAAATCACGAATCGATTTCCTACATGACACTTAACTTTTCTGCAAACTTTTTAGGATTGGATTCAGCGGCTACACCTTTTGGTTTGAAAGCCATGCAAAGTTTACAAGAATTAAATCCGGACAAAGATAGAGCCAGTGATGCCCAAATCATGTTCATGTGTTTGCATGCAGCGGGTTTAACTTTAATCCCAACCTCCATCATTGGTTACCGTGCTGCAGAAAATGCTGCCAATCCAGCGGATGTAATGTTGCCTTGTATTATTACATCGTTCATTGGAACAATAGCTGCTTTTATTTTAGTTGGAATTAAACAAAAAATCAACTTCAAAAGCGCTTCTTTATTAGCGGCATTAATGGGAGTTATTGGTGCGATTGTGGGATTATTATTCTACGTAAACAGTTTAGATTTAATCGGAAAAAACTACTTTACTTCTAACCTTTCGGGATTGTTATTAATACTAATCATTGGTGGGACTTTGATATTTTCTTTCGTTCAAGAAAAGAAATTCGTTGAACAAAAAACAACCATTTTCGACACTTTTGTAGCGGGAGCTAATAACGGATTAAAAACTGGAGTTACCATTTTCCCTTACGTAATGGGAATGTTAGTTGCGATTTCGTTATTTAGAAACAGTGGCTTGTTTGAAATTATTGCCAACGGAATTTCCTTTTTATTTGCCCATCTTGGCGTAGCTAAAGAAATTACCGATTCATTGCCCGTGGCGATGTTGCGTCCTTTTAGTTCTGGTGGTTCACGTGGTTTTATGATTGATGCGATGAAGCAGTTTGGTCCTGATTCCTTAACCGGAAGACTAAGTTGTATTTTCCAATGCAGTGCTGAAACAACGTTCTATGTAATTGCAGTATATTTTGGAAGTATTAACGTGAAAAACACACGTTATACACTAGGAATGATGCTTTTAGTAGATTTAATCTGTGTGATTACAGCAATTTTTGTGGCGAGTTGGTTTTTTTAAGGGATGAATAAAATACTTAAATATGCTTCGATATTACTGATTCTAATCAGTTTTGTTTCATTTTACAAAACATTTCAAGAATACAAAATATTAAATTCTGGAAACAAAATCTCTGTTAGTGTTTTCTCAGTACCTATTTCATGTAGCGAATCTTCTAAAACTTCTAAAGCTTATTTTACTTTTTACTTTAACGAAAAGAAACAAAGTAAAAGGTTAGAAGGTCGTTGCTCAATAAATGTTGGAGATAAAATCAAACTAATAACAAATGAAACAAAAGATATTTTCCTCTTTGAAGATGAAGATATTCATTTTGAACTTTTAGCTGGTTTACTAATTTTTGTTACTGGAATTTATTGTTATTTCAAAGCAAGTAAATAATTTTTTAAATTCAACTCCTGCAAGGTTTCCAAAACCTTGCAGGTGTTAAAAAAGTAAATTATGAAATTGGAAGTTTTAGAGAAAGATAAAGTATATCACATTTATAATCGAGGCATAAATAGTGAAACTATTTTTAATTCAGTCGAAAACAAACAGTACTTT
>CAZCIV010000524.1:0-1985 GCA_964498595.1 uncultured Flavobacterium sp. | reverse complement strand
TAACTTAGCGCGGGCTTTTAAAGAAAGGCCGGAGTTGGTGGGGGCGTGGGAGGTGCTACCGACGAACTTGAGAATAGTCGTTCCAAATCTTGAATCGGTATCGAGGTTTATTTCGATAAGGAATATAAATCCTACTTTATTTAGGAACGAAATAAGCTCTCTGGGAGCTTTTCAAAATGATTTCATTAGGTCATTAGATAATGCTACCGGAACTAGACCATATCCCCAAATTACAAATAAATTAACACCAGATACGGATGGTATTCTGTTAGGACGATTCGAGAATGGAGTTTTCGTCAGGGATCCTAATAGCAATGCGCAAGTAGCTGGGACTTGGGATTACATCGTGAGGCTAGATGGGTCAATAGTCGTTGGAAGAAAGCATTCTTGGCTTTCCAACGGCGGCGAAGATGTACTTGCTGCTGGCGAGCTCAAATGGAACAATGGAGTCTTAGTCGACATCAATAATTTATCAGGTCATTACAAGCCTACCCCAGGTGAAGGCTTTAATTTCCTGCGACTATTCAGTAATCAGGGAGTTAATACGGATAATGCTTGGCTAACCCTACGAGTAGAAGAAGGTGCCTTTAATTTTCCTCTTTTTAAACAGGTTTCACCAAATGGGACTGTAAGACTCTTATACGAATAATAAAATGGAGAAGATAGAAATAGTTGGTCGGAGGTATAATTTTGAAGTTCATAAATATTTATACGCTTCACTAGTTAAATTTACAATGACCCATCCAAATGATGTTGAATGGAGGGATGGCACCATAATTATATCAAATAAGGAATTAGTGATAGAGTTGAGAAATCTGTTAGTTAGTGAACTTGAAATATTGCTGGCTCAGTTCTATCAGAAACCAAATCATAAACATATATCAAAGTTTTCAAACAGGTATAGGAAAATCGAGCTAAATGGGGCTAAATATACGGTCGACTATACCTCAAATTTTTTTGGGAGTATGGTTTATAGTATTTTTTGTTTAGTTCAGTGGATTGATAACGATATTTTATCTACACAAAATAATACAAATTAATTGATTAACTTCATTAAACCGTGTCGTAAAAGCCACCCAATGCCAGACTCAAGGTGTCGCTAATGCTGCTAGTAGCCAATATGGTTCTAGGATAATCGTTATTGAATAGCAGAATTCAGATTACTATGAAGAAACTAGTAGCAGTATTTTTACTGTTTATCGCTATAGTTTTGGTCATACAGCTCAATCACAATGGAATTGTTGGCAGAAAGTATGTGGCGACCAAAGCTATAAAATGTGAGGATACGATCGCACTATCATATCCAGATATTATTAATTTAGGTTTTGTGGATAAGCCTGTTTATGCCAATATCTCATATGTTAAAATCGACTGGAAGAAGCAGGATTTTCATCAAGGAATTTGCATGCTTTTATTTCAGTACCCTTGCCAAGGGGTTACGGATACTTTATACTACGAATTCGCGAATTCACGCGAGGGCAGCAATTCTATTCCTTTTTTAAATTTAGAGAATGCGGTGTTTTTGTTGTATAAAGGAAATGCAACACTGCAAGTATTTATTGACTCAAGCGAGTACTTTGCCTTTATAGTAGATATTAAAAATGCAATAGAAATAGGTGACAACCATTTGGAATACTATGCGATTCCAACGACGAGATTGGATTCAAACGGGATACAGATGAGTCATTTACCTGTAAATCTTGAAATAAGTAAGGCTGTAAACGAAGGGAATTATGACCTAACTATTCATGGAGATACAATCACACACTGGAAGGGTCGTTCTTATGGCCAAGTAGATTTATCTGATACGATAGCTTATGTTGATCTTTCAAGAGGGCGGATTTACTTTTTACACAACAAGGGGTATATAGAAACTTTATGACTCCACAATTAATTAATCATTACTGCTAGTGTATGCTTCCTTAATAAGGGGAGACTAAATCAAACTGTGCTATATAAAAAACAACAACCTAACACTCCCCCAT
>CAZCIV010000523.1:0-1986 GCA_964498595.1 uncultured Flavobacterium sp. | reverse complement strand
ATTTAATCTGAGAATTTGAACTTTAAGAATTTTTAATAATTTCTGATCAATTATATTAGAATTTTGATTTATCCATTATAAAAGACTTTGTCAAAAAATGACTTCCAAATAAAAAATCTAAAATTTCTTAGAAAGCATCTACGATGATGCCCTTAGTAAAGCCTTTGAAAAAGATATCAAATAGACTCAATTCAAAAAAGAAATATCAAGGAAAATGAAAAAATAAAATATTCATTTCAAAGATTTTTAGTAATTGGTCCTGTACAACAAAAAAGACTGGTTTGAAGATGTTCTATAAATAACAAGAGATATTAAGTTGGTTTGTTAGCAAAGAAAGTCATTTTAATAAAAGTTTGAAAATAGGATCAATGGACATTTCGGAAAAAAAAACTTGGAATCATTGAATAGAAAAAAATCCAATTCCAGAGAAGAAGTAAAGGTCATATCTATGTACAAAGAGAGGAGCCATCAGGATTGGAATCAATAAAAGTTAAAAAAACTAAAAAATACAGCAATGAAAAATACTGTCTATATTGTAGGTTTAACAAAAGGAAATGGAATATTAATCGAAGGAAAGTACATTTTGACCTGCGCTCATGTCTTTCTGAATTAAAATGACAAAATCTGGAAATATCGGTGTTTTGTGACAGGAAATTTATCATATGGATTGGTAAAAATAGATCCAAACGGAGTATGGATCGATAAAGATGTTGCTTTTGCAAAAATTATCAAATTTTATCAGAAATAAGAATAATTACAAAAACTTTACCTGAAGATCCCGAGTTAACTAAAATATCAAAGTTCTTTCCAACCCGTCAAATGTGTTCAACTTGGTCTTCTCTTCAATAACGACCCATCTTCAATGGAAATAAAAACCTTTGAACCTGCATAAGGCTTCATTTAGAAAAATTTTTATCAAAGTTCTGCAGACCATCGAATTGTAGAGGAAATGGGATTACTGATTCATAATTGCTATGGCTTATGGGGTACTTCTGGAAGTCCTTTATGGTCTATTGATGGTGAACTTTTGGGAATTCATAATGCATGGAACGAAAATGGATATAATGTATCCATGATCGTCCATGATGATTAGTCATCAGAATTTTGGGTTGTTAAGCAGTACTAAAGAAGGGCCATTAGTATTCATGTCTTAGTTGACCTACTTCGAGATTGGAAGTAAACATTCGAAATTTTGGATTTGGAAAATCGAGGCCTTTCCGAGAATGAGTTAGAACAATTCGATTGTCCAAAGAAAAGGGTTAAAACATGAAGTAATCCGAAAATAGAGGGGTCTACACTTTTTTCTTCGAGGCTTTTACCTTTTTTGTTACATTTTATAATTTAGGATGATTTTTATAAAATTCAAATTTTATTAAAAGTTAAAAATTTGTGGGATTTGATTCAACTCAAACTAAATATTAATTTAACCACTTAATATTTATTAATAAAAAAAAATCCACAAAGAATTTACATCTAAGAATTCATCAAGTACGAAAAACTGAAAAGTGAGCTTGATATGATTAAGAACATTTGTGCTAACCAATACTTTTCTGTCGAAAAATACAAAGGCGAGAAAGACTGTGGCAAGAAACATGTCGATAGATGCTTTCATCCATGATTCTATAACAACATGATCAACTGTAAATACGGATTCAGCTGCCATTTCTCTCACTCTTAAAAGACAAATTAATCGACATAAACCAACTAATAAGATTGCAAAAAGTTGTACTATGAAAAATATTGTCCCGCCGGATCTAAATGCAGATTTCCTCACGATCTCAGAGAATACTCATGCGTTTACAACTCAATTTCAAAATGTAAATTCTCCGATTTTGACTGGAGATGCTCGCACGAAAAAAAGCTCGACATCCCCATTATATGTTTTTTTACCTTATGAGCGGATGCACCAATAATCAAAACTGCCAAAACGGCCATAACATCGATAACGTTATCAAGTATATTTCCTACGATGGACCTCTCTGAAAG
>CAZCIV010000522.1:0-1989 GCA_964498595.1 uncultured Flavobacterium sp. | reverse complement strand
TTCAATCGACAAAAACCTTCTTAGCATATCAAGATTCAATGATTTTCCCCAACGTCTTGGCATAGTGATAAGTAAAACATCGAAATCATCCTCAAAAACTTCTTTAATAAGCAAACTTTTGTCTACAAAAACATTTTCATTTTAAAACAAATCAGCAAAGTCTCCACCAGTACTCATAGTCATCTTTGTATTCATATTGTTGATTTTATTGATTTCTGTTGAGAACATGCTGCACAAAGAATTCAATCCAATTCTATGCTTTCTAAATCGACCATGGACATCCTAAGCTAAGTATTTAGAGCAACTAAAAGAGCCATTTGTTTTCCGTTGAGTAGCAGAAGACTTAAAAAGAAATCCCTGCTCTTGAAGTAACTCCCCATTGGATTCAACACAAAATCTATCCATGATTTCGGGGAACTTTATTTTCTTAAAGTAAGGGTACTTTAGTCTTGACCCTTAATGAGTAATATTCGTCTTGAAGTAGTGGAAAAGCATTCCTCTTGGGATGTTGAAAATTGACCTCATTGGTATATCTTAAATTATTATTATTATTATTTTACGTGTATTAATTTTAATAAATTTTGAACATAGAAAAATCTAAAATGAAAAAAATAATTAGTCTTTTATTGTGTAAAAATTCAACTTTATATAAAAAAGACTCAGATTTTTTCAATTAATCAATAAATCTTTGTTTGATATCAAAACCAGTTTTATAAAATTGATACAAAATAAGTGATAAGATTATAAAACTTTAATGATTTATCTTCTCGATCACAACATCAACTTCTTAGGTTTTGGTCTTTTTATTTTTATTGCAATAGTTAATCAACTTTTGAGATTTAATGTATTTATTTATTCAGCCGTAATTTTTGAGCGATCAGGTGAACAGATTCTAATTTAAAGCGAAAAAAATAAAATTATTACTTTTCCATCTTTCGCGCTTGTTAGTTTAAGTAATGCATTGAATTGACATATCATTAATCTTCGCTTTATAAATATATCAATCTCTTTCTAATAATATTTAAGAAAAGTGATGACTAGATAGATCTATTGTTATTTACAGAAATAAGTTTATAATTTGGTTAAATAATAAACTTTTCCAATTTTCGAATGTAATAATAAAATAAATTAAAAAAGATGACCCTTCGCCAAACAACAAGATCTCTCGCAGGACGTCGTATGTCACTAACCCAAACACCATTTTCTACCACTTCCATCATGTCAAAAAAATACATAAAATAATAACCCAACATTACAGATATTTACTCATAAGTAAAATAAAAACTCAGTCAAATGTAATCAACTTTCAAGTCAGAAAATCTCACAAGATAAAGATAAATGTTAAAAACATACATGAAAATATTAGATCGTATTGGTTAATAAGTTATGTAAGCCAAATAAAAATATCGTGGCTTGAATAAAGAAAATCTCAAAACTGATAAACGATTATAAATTGTCACAGAATTAAATAAATAGCGAGCTCAATGTAATACATTGTCCAAAAATATCAAACAAGTAAAGTAACAAATCAAATTTTATGAAGATGAAAACAATTATCGATAAAAGTAAGTTTAAGCACTATAAAAAATATAACATCGTAAAAGACAAATATCAAGGTAATAAAAAGCCAAATATCGTAATGCGAAATAATATCATTCAAAGTAATTGTAGAAAAAGTGTCCAAGTGAAACTGATAAAAATTAAAACAAAAATGATATGATCTCTTCATTAAAACACTCAATAGAAATTTCCAAAACATTAGACATGAAAAATAGAGCCAAATCATTTGTCATCAATAATTTTAGTGAGCAATAACATAAAAAAGTCAGAAATCATAAAGTTAATGATTTGAAAACATAAAAGCGCCCATCAACAACTATAAATAACAAATATATTGGTAACAAAAGAGCAAAGAATAAATTTATCAACTCACCATTACAATAAAAAATTCAATCAAAGTTTTTTGAGTAAAATACCTTCGCCTAATAA
>CAZCIV010000521.1:0-2003 GCA_964498595.1 uncultured Flavobacterium sp. | reverse complement strand
TGAAAATTTATTTAAAAAATGGTAGTTGTGCAACAGTTACCGCTGTTAGCAGTAGCTTTTTATTTTTTTAAAGTGTTATATTTTTTGAATTTTCGTTTTAGAAAACTATCCCATTCTTTTTTGTCCAAACCAAATTCTTTTTTAAACAAAGTATTTATATCATTATATGTTAAAAGTCTTTTCAATCCATTTACACCTTCTTTTTCATCAATTATTTTGCAAATAAGACCAATTACGGTGTGATTTATATGTAATGTAATGTCTTTTGTTTCTAAAGTTTCAAACGTACTCAAATCAGTAGCAGGATATTTTGATAAATACTCATTCATCTTGTTGATTAAATAGTTGAAGTTTTGACCAAGCGAGCCACCCAAATAATAAATGAGTCCATGATTAACTGGCGATTTTTCATATATGGGATTAAGGTATAGATGTAGAACTTCATGTAAATTGTTTTCATCATAACCATTGCAATAAATTATTTTGTCTTCAGGAAAAGCAATACCGGAAGGATAAGTTTGTTCCATACCGTAATAATAGTCTAAACCTTTCATTGCACCTAATTCGTCTTGAGTATTGGTGAAGTAGTAATCAAATTGTATTGGTTCAAACCCCCAATCCTTTTCAAACTTTTTGAGCAAAGTGATTAATTGATCACTTTTAGCTTTATTGAATTGATGTGTTTTTAGAAAATGGTACCTAATATTTCCATTTTTTTCGGTAGAGTATAGGTGAGAATTAATTTTAATTGGAGAAATAAAATGGATTTTCTCAGAATTATCATTTATTGAAATATAGTGGTTAGTAATAGCATAGACTGAAATGTTATTTAATGAATCAGTTTGAGTCATTAATGTTTTTAAGTGAACATAATTAGCATATTCTCGTGCATAAAAAATAGTTTTTTGAGCACCAAAATTATAGGTTGGATAATCGGATGATATTGAATAAACAATAGGGTCAGGTGTTTTAAATCTATTACAATCATCTTTAGACCAATATTTACCATAATCTGGAAGTGAAGTTCCTTGAAACTCTGATAAATATTGTGTATAAAAATCTACTGCTTTTTTAATGTTTAGATTTGCGCTGTCAACATAATCTGAGAAAACCTGCGCTTTAGCAAATTGACTAAGGATTAGTATGAAAATTGAAATTTTATACTTCATTCGAATATTTCGATTTCGGTTAAAGTTACTGCTAACGTTCTGCGGCTTGCTTTCAGTGGCGTTGAACCAACACCAAGCCAATACAAATATAACAAAACATTCAATTCAGCAGCGGATTTTCCGTAGGAAAATCCGGAAGTAGCCATTGAAGCAAACCGTTGTTGTGCGTTCGTTTTTTTATTTCAAATCATTTGGGTCAATACTCGTTTCAATTCGATTACAATATTCTTTAAATAGTTCTTCATTCAATAATTCTAATTTTAGACAACGAACTAAAAAATAATACATAGCATTTATCAAATCTTTTCGAGAATCGTTTTTATCATTCGTTGATTTTTGCTTTGGAAGTTCTGGCTTTTTGTAATGTTCGTTACTTAATTCACATATGCCATTACAAATATAACAATAGTCAGGAATTCTTACGTTTTTTTCATCTATCCATTTTTCTTGTGCATCATACATTTTCGTAAATCGAATATTATGTTCGTCGATTGCCGTTATTGCCGTTTCTACTTCATTAATCCAGAATTCTATGTTAGCAAATTGTCCAGCTACCATAAAAGCATAGTTATCTTTAAATTTATTTAGTTGTTTAGTGATTAAATTTGCTTTTTCAACAGTATATATCATATCTATAATTTCTATTTCGTTTTCGTTCAGCTAAAATGACGCACAACGTTTCGCGGCTTAAAATTGTGGCGTAAATGCAACACCAAGCCATTACAAATATAACAAAACATTCCATTCAACAGCGGATTTTCCGTAGGAAAATCCGAAAGTAGCCATATTTTTAAACCGCTGTTGTATACAGTATAATATTTTCGGAACTTAAAA
>CAZCIV010000520.1:0-2012 GCA_964498595.1 uncultured Flavobacterium sp. | reverse complement strand
ATTTGTGTCGGCTTGGTGTTGGGTTTTCGCCACATTTTTAAGCCGCGAAACGTTATGTTATTTTTAAAAAACATCATGAAAAAAACACTTTTAATTTTATTTTTGAATATTAATTTAGCTTTATTCTCTCAAGAAGCCAAACTTAGCATTGAACTTAATTATCCAATTCCTGCTGACAATAATTTTATCGGAAAAAATTACACTGGAATTGTTGATATTGGAGGAAAGTATAAGATTATTGACAAAGACGTTTTAGATTTTGGAATTGCTTTAAATGCTGGACTATTGACATTTAATAATTCGAAAATTAATTCTTCACAGAATTACAAAATTTATGCTTACCCAATTCAACCAAAAATATTTTGTGAGTTTAACATCAAAAATATCAAAAAACTTCATCCATACACTTCTCTTGGATATAGTTTTATAATATTTAAAGCAACTGGAACCAATAATGGATATGATATTTCAGATTTAAACGACACTCAAGCCGGGATTAACTTAAATTTTGGTTTATCGTATGATATTACAAGTCAATTTTTTGTTAATGGTCAATTCGACTATACAAAGCTTCAAAAAGAAAATGGAATTCCAAATACTACATTCAATACAAATGTTAATGTAATAAAACTTGGTGTTGGTTTAAGACTGTAAAAAAAATTACATACAACAGCGGTAACTGTTGCTCAACTACCATTTTCTCAAAATAATCTAGAAAAACACAAAATTACAACCTCGTTTATCCCTATTTTAGGACATTTAAGCGAGGTTTGTTTTTTAGTTATGGTTATTCAGGTGCTTAAATTTGAGATTATGACGTCTTGATAGACCGTTTTTACAAAAGCAAAGTATTTCCCTTGTTTTAGGGAATCCCTAACTAGCACGAGCATCAAGTTCGTAAACACTAATAAATAAAATCCTGAGCTTTGCTCAGGATTTCTTTATTTTATTTCTTTCACACCTTTTATAAAAAGCCACTTCATGTAGATTTTTTCACCATCGTGGGTTTTTATAGCTTGAAACTTAGGAGCTAATAATAATGCTACCATAAATGCGGTCAACGGAATCCATATTCCGTTTAAACGAGAAAAGATATTTACTAAATAAAGTGTTGGCATATAAATCACCACAAACCCTAAGAAGTTAAATAAAAATGCTTTTACTTTTTTGCTCATTGTATGTATTGTTTAATTGTTAAATTGTTGAATTGAAAACTGATCTGTCATTCTGAACTCGTTTCAGAATCTATCTAGAGAAGCTGAAACGAGTTCAGCTTGACAAAAAATGTTACTCTTCAGTATTCAGATACTTACCTTTCTTACTTCCTTCGTACATTTCGTATTTTACCAAACGTGCTTCTAACTTACCATTGAAAAGTTTAATTTTTCTACTGGGCTTCAAGCCTACGAATTTCAATGCTTCTAAATTGGCAGTGATGAACCAAGCATTCGTATTGGGATAATTTTGTTTTAAGGTATCTCCAATTTCTCTATAAAAACGCTCCATATCAATATCCAAACGCTCTCCGTAAGGCGGATTAAATACCATGTGCAACGGACCTTCGGTTTCTTTTTTAGAATCAAAGAAGTTTTCGTTTGTAATCGTAATGTATTCGTCTAAATTGGCGTTTCTAACATTGTCTTTTGCTTTTGAAACTGCACTTGGCGCTTTATCATATCCTTTAATGGTATAATGAAACTCACGTGTTTTCTTTAATAGCGATTCTAGAATATCGTCAAATAATTCGGCATCCCAGTCGTTCCATTTCTCAAAAGCAAATTCTTTTCGATTAATATTTGCTGGAATATTACAAGCTATCATTGCCGCTTCTGCTAAAATAGTTCCAGAACCACACATGGGATCTAAGAAATGACTCTTCCCTTCCCAACCCGATAAAATCAACATTCCTGCTGCTAAAACTTCGTTGATAGGCGCAATATTCGTCGCGCTTCTATAGCCTCTATGATGCAGTGAAGCGCCCGAAGTATCTAATGAAACTGTAACCGTATCTC
>CAZCIV010000519.1:0-2018 GCA_964498595.1 uncultured Flavobacterium sp. | reverse complement strand
TAGAAAACAACATTCAGTTTATTAGCAGTAGTTCGAAAGGTGAAAATCCTTTTATTAAAGAAGTTCAGAAAAACATTGAACGCCACAAAGACGACTTAAAATTGTGGAAAGAAAAGCTACAGCAAATTAAAAACATGTAAGATAGAATCCCAAGTTTAGGCGAGGGCACTGAAAAAGTCTTTTAGTTAATAATTACAATAATTTAAGGAGTAGAAAACTACGTTTTTCTACTCCTTTTTTCGTATATTTAGCTTTAATTATAAGGTTTTATATGTTATTAAAACAGCAAAAAATACAATTCAGTGCTCATTCTACGTTGTATGATTTAATAGTACCAAAGGAAAATATATTAAGAAAGATTAATGATTTAATTGATTTTTCTTTTATTTATGATGAGTTGCTAAACAAATACAGTACAACAAATGGCCGTATGGCAGAAAGTCCTGTTCGTATGTTTAAGTATTTACTTCTTAAAACAATTTACACTATTTCCGATGTAGATGTGGTGGAACGTTCTCAATATGATATGTCTTTTAAGTATTTTTTGGATATGAATCCTGAAGACGATGTTATCAATCCAAGTTCGTTGACAAAGTTCAGAAAACTACGTTTAAAAGACACCGACTTATTAAATCTATTGATAAACAAAACAGTAACTATTGCTATTGAAAAAGGAATCATTCGTTCGAAGTCTATTATCGTTGATGCCACTCATACTTTATCAAGATCTAATCCGTTTTTAGCCATTGATGTATTGAGAGAACGCTCCAAGTTACTTCGAAAAACAATATACACCTTTGACGACCAATTTAAAGAACGTATGCCTCAAAAGAATACCGACAATGATTTAGAAAAGGAGCTGGTTTATTGTAAAGAATTAGAAAAACGTATCGAAAACGAGCCATCTATAAGTTCGATTCCTGCAGTGAAAGAGAAATTAAACCTGTTAAAGGAAACTGTGGAGGATACTCAAGAAAACCTAACTTTATCAAAAGATACTGATGCAAAAATAGGTCATAAATCTGCCGAGAGTTCCTTCTTTGGATACAAAACTCATTTAGCAATGACTGAAGAGCGCATCATTACTGCAGCCGTAGTAACATCGGGTGAAAAAGGTGATGGACCAGAATTGCCTAAGCTTATAGAAATTAGTCAAGAAAACGGAATTGATGTAGACACCATTATTGGTGATGCTGCTTATTCTGGAAAAGAAAATCTTAAAATCACAAGCGAGCAAAATATTAAAGTAGTAGCAAAATTAAATCCATCAATAACACAAGGAAACAGAAAAGATGCCGATAAATTTGATTATAATAAAGATGCCGATAGGTTTGTTTGCCCAGCAGGACATTTGGCAATAAAAAAAGCACGTGGTGGAAGTAAAAATATTGGAACAAATCAAGTAGAAACTTACTATTTTGATGTCGAAAAATGTAAATCTTGCCCTTTAAAAAATGGTTGTTACAAAGATGGAGCTAAAACTAAAACCTATTCAGTATCCATAAAATCTGAATTACATAAAGATCAAATGGCTTTTCAAGAAACAGAATATTACAAAGAAAAAGCAAAACATCGATACAAGATAGAAGCCAAAAATAGCGAATTAAAAAATGTACACGGTTATGATAAAGCAATTTCATACGGCATTACCAATATGCAAATGCAAGGTGCAATAGCAATATTCACAGTAAACTTAAAAAGAATTCTCAAATTAATGTAGAAAACGCAATCTGCTCAGGTATTTTGAAAAAACAAGCTGTAGTAAAAGCAAAAAAGACTTATACAACCTACAATAAAAAGCAGTTGCAAAAACAAAAACGCTCATAACGGATGTTTAAATCCTGTTACAAGCGTTTTTTATTGACTGAAAAACGATGCTAATCGAAATAGTCGATGTTTTTCAGTGCCCTCCATAATTCGGGACTTTTTTTATAACTCTTTTGCTGTTTCTCCTACAGCCTGAATTGTAAAATCCAAATCTTCATAGGTTAAGGCATCGGTTATAAACCAAGTTTCAT
>CAZCIV010000518.1:0-2021 GCA_964498595.1 uncultured Flavobacterium sp. | reverse complement strand
GTATAATGATGCAAGTTCAAGACAATTAAAAAAAATAACCTATGATGAAATAGGTAAAAATACTCGCTTATTTAAAGAAAAATTACAATTATTTGATGTAACACAAGCAAACGACGGTACAGAACTTCAGATAAATACTGAAAAAGCTTTTGATACAAGTGATAAAATTACCAAGAAGTTTTTTGATAAGTTTAAAAAAATACATGATAAACTTCAAAAAGCAATCACAGGAATTGATGATGAAAAAGATAAATCTTGGTATGCATCAGTAATGATGAATAGAATAATGTTTATTTATTTTCTTCAAAAACATTATGTAATTCAAGGAAATACGAGTTTCTTGTTAGATAAATTCGATGAAGTTAGTAAAGCAAACAAAGATTATTATACTGAATTTCTACTTCCACTATTCTTTTATGGTTTTGCTCGTAGAGACAATCACCCTTTTAAACAAAAGTTTGTTGAACAATATGGCCCAATAAAATACTTAAATGGTGGTTTGTTTTATGCGCATCACATTGAAAAAAAATATTGTATTGACAATCCTAATGCTGATTTTTATGAAGAAAAAGCATTAAACACACAAATAGGTATCGTTGCCAAACTTATCAAAGAGGTTTTAGAATTTCTTGATGGTTATACTTGGTATTTAGATAACCGACCAATGAAAGAAGATACCGACATTAATCCTGATGTTTTAGGTTATATCTTCGAAAAATACATCAATCAAAAAGAATTAGGGGCTTACTACACAAAAGAAGATATTACAGAATATATTTCTAAAAATACTATTATACCATTCATTCTTGACAAAATGAAAAACAATGGGTATAATGCTCCCGACCCAAATCCTATGATAACCAACAACGAGGATATAATAGGGCAAATGAATAGCTATGTAGAAAACATAAAAAATTACAAAGAGATTAAATTTCTTTACAAAGATGTTTTATTAGAACTTTCAGTTCTTGATCCTAGTGTAGGTTCTGGTGCTTTTCTTTTTGCAGCTTTAAATATTTTGTTACCAATTTATCAAAAAGTGGTTTTCAAAATGAAAGAGTTTGCTAAAACTGAAGATGATGAGTGGCTACACGAAACTATATTAACCTTAAGTCATCACGCAGAAGAATATTATTTAACTAAACAAATAATATTAAACAACCTTTACGGTGTAGATATTGTTGAGGAAGCAACCGAAATCTGTAAACTACGTTTGTTTTTGCAACTTGCATCTCATTTACCAGATATAACAAGCATTGAACCATTACCAGATATTGATTTTAATATTTATGCAGGCAATTCATTAGTTGGTGGATTAAGTTGGGAAGATTTAGAAGCTAACTATACTATGGATTTATTTACTTCCATGAATAGAGATAATATTAAAACTGATATTCAAACGCTTTCAAAATTAAAAAAACAATACAGAATAATACAACAACAAGACGAAAATGTAGAAGAATTATCATTACTGAAAGATAACATTGCTACATTAGAACATAGAATAAATACAGATATAAAAATTGATATTAATAATCCATTTCATTGGTTTATAGATTTTAATACAATTATTGAAAAGGGTGGTTTTGATGTTATTATAGGAAATCCACCTTATGTAGAATATTCTAAAGTAAGAAACTCATACAAATTAGTTAATTATGATACACTTTCATGCGGTAATTTATATGCTAATTTTATAGAAAGGTCTTCAAAATTATCAAACCTTAAAGGTAGAATGGGAAATATTGTTCAGATGAGTGTTTGCTGTACTCAAAGAATGAAACCTGTTCAGAATATATTAAAAAATAGAGGTGTTGCAATTTCCAACTACAATTGGAGACCAGCAAAATTATTTGAAGGTTCAACTAAGGCTAACATAAGCTTATCCATATTGATAGACACAAAAGATAGTAAAGTTTATTCTACTAGTTTTCTAAAATGGAACAGTGAGGAGCGTGAAAATCTAATGAAAAACTTTGGTTATGTTGAAAATTCAAAATTTAAAAATGATTTTATTATCC
>CAZCIV010000517.1:225-2025 GCA_964498595.1 uncultured Flavobacterium sp. | reverse complement strand
ACTTAACTTTTCCAAGACTTTGGGGTTTAGGAACATCTTCTACTCTAATAAATAGCATAGGCGATTGGTTAAACATAGATGCCTTTGAATTGTTGCAAAAAAGTTTTGGTGGTAGTGGTTATGATATTGCTTGTGCGAAATCGGACTTACCTATTATCTATCATTTAGAAAATGAAAATCCCCATTTTAAATCGATTCATTTTAATCCTTCATTCAAGGAGAACATTCACTTTGTGTATTTGAATCAGAAACAAAGCAGCAAATTGGCGATTGCTAATTATATGTCAAAACACCATCATGTAAATGCCGTAATTTCAAAAATCAATACCATTACTTACGAAACCATTGATTGCAAAGAAGCAAAAGAATTTGCAAAACAAATGGAAAAACATGAAGTTATAATGAGCGATGTTTTGGAAATTCAAACCGTAAAAGAAAAACTTTTTCCTGATTTTAAAGGTGTCATTAAAAGTCTAGGGGCTTGGGGAGGTGATTTTGTTATGGTAATTTCAAAAGACAATCCTATTGCTTATTTTTCTGAAAAAGGATATCCAATAGTACTTTCTTACGAAGAAATGATTTTGTAAAAAAATAATTATTACATTAATTGAAAAACCTTTGAAATACATTTTAATATTAATTTTATCATTATCCCTGGCTGTAAGAAGTCAATCACTTCAGACAGCACAAGGTTATCTGGATCGATCTGACTATAGACGAGCAATTCCTTGTTATGAAAAAATAATAGAAAAAGCAAAACTAGACAAAGACTTGAATTTACAGGTTGCTGCTCAAAATGCACTTGCTGATTGTTATACTGATTTAGGTGCCTATTATAAATCGAATGTTTTACTGAAAGAAAATTTAAAATTATTAAAAGCTGTAAAATCAAAAAACTATAAATCATTAGCAGAAACTCATTTGCTAATAGCGCACAACTTCGATAATCTATTTTTTTTTGAAGATTATTTAAACCATTGTCACAAGTATTACTCCTTTATCAACAAAGCATATCCAAAAAAAGAAATTTATAAAGCATTATATTACGCCTACTTAGGCAGGTATTATAATATCAAATTTCAAATTGAAAAGGCAAATTTTTACACAGAAAATGCTTTAAAAATTTATCATAGAAACAAACAAGATGCTAATTTAATTGACGTTTACAAACTTTATAATTCTCACTGTTTTACTATTCGTAATATAAATATACCTTTTTCAATTCGATCTAAATATGTTGATTCTTTACTTATATTAACGCATCAAAAGTTCACTTTTGACAATATAAAAAAATCAAAAACATTTGTTTCAGCTACAATGTTAAATTTTGATTTTGCTAATGGTTATTTATATAAAAACCTAAAAGAAGGTACCTATTTAAAGAATAAAACTTTTAAAGTTTTAAATAATTCCTTAAATATTAACAATAATCATGTAGGTTATAATTATGTTTTATCGGCTAGAATTAACATACTAAAAAACATACTCCACTTAACCTCAAAGGAATATTTAAAATCTTTAAATGAATGTAATGAAGGCATTAGAAGATTGTCAGAGAAAGACTTGCTTAACTATGGATTTTCAAGTAATAATCACCAAATTATCAATCTATTAAGACAAAAACATCTTGTGTTAGTTGAATTAAACAAGGTAAATCCTAAAAAAGAAATGCAACAAAAAATTATTGACAATTTGTTATTAATGGAAATTATATGGAATCGATATACACAGGATCAAATAAATTTAAGTACTGATTTTATGTCAATTATGTATAATGAAAATCCATATTCATTTTTATAT
>CAZCIV010000517.1:0-215 GCA_964498595.1 uncultured Flavobacterium sp. | reverse complement strand
TTTTTATATCAAGCATATTTAACAATGTTTGAGATTACAAAAGATAAAAAATATCTTGAAAAAATTCATGAATATGATGAAAAGAGCAAATATAATTCACTTTTGATTATTTCTTCATTGACAGCAAAACAAAAACAAGAAAAACAAATACTATATGAAAAAAGAAAAAAGATTTATTTAATTTATGATGATTATATACTTGCTAAGTATAATAA
>CAZCIV010000516.1:0-2038 GCA_964498595.1 uncultured Flavobacterium sp. | reverse complement strand
CACCTACAGGAATTTCTGATGATTTGAAGAAATGGTTTAGTAGTCGGCGAAATTACTCTTATCCTAATCTAAGATGGTCATCTTCATTTGATGCAGAATCAATAGCAAAAGTTTTTTGGTTTGCAAGTAACAATTCTAATGTTGAATGGGATTTAGGAGTTTATCAACGTGAAAATGGTGTTGAATATGCTTTAGGAACTCAACAGAAAAAAATTACTTCAATTTCCTTTAGCAGAATTGCTGCCAAATTTAGCAATGACAAAAAAGCAATTTCTTTGCATAACCATCCCAAAGGCAATCTATTGGGTGCATCAGGCTACAAAAATGGTCTTGGTGATTACGGTGCTCTGTTGTTATCTCCTCAAGCGAAACACTATATTTACGATCTATCAACTCAGAGTACCTTTTCTTATACCAAAAATTCCAATTATCTAAATCCTAATGCTGTGAAAGATTACAAATCCATTTTAATTCTACTTTGACACATTAATCTGAGCTGAGTACGAATAGTTTATATCCTCTTGTCGTCGTTTATGTCGATTAATTATTTGATTCATCATTTGTTCGTCAGTCATTTGCTTGTAGAGCTTAAATACGATCATTTCTTTTACATCTCTGGCTGAAATTAGTGGCATTTGGTCAAAGTTTCTCATTTTTTCCTTGAGTATGAATGATGCCACCAGAAAGTTTAATGCAACCTGATGTTCCCATGCTTTCCATTTACGGGTTTGGAACTGGTCAATTCCTAAGATTTGTTTGGATTCCTTGATACAGTGTTCAACAAAAAACCGTTGGGCTTGCATATAGGCTATTACTTCTGGGGTATATTGCTCGAGGTTTGCATTGGTAAAAGAAAACTTTATCTCTACTGTGCTTTTACCTGAATGCGTTTTACGAATAACCAGCAACCGCGGCTCTATCTGGTCGATTTCTTTATTCCAGACAAAAACCTTTGCAAAATGATAATATCCTGTCAGTTTGCCTTTTGAAGTGTTGCGTACCGTCAGCTTTTCCCATTGATCATCGCTAAGTTTACCCAAATAATCGGTTACAGATTGACTGGGTTTTGTAGCTTTAAGTCTTGTTGGAGTAGCTCCCTTTGGGCTTTTGCGTTCAGGAACCTCAAGATCAGGGCGGTCAATGTATATCGTTTGATCGGCATGAACGTCCAACATGAACAAATACCCGAGTTTGTCTATCTGGCTGGCAAAGTTGGTATCGTTTCCATAGTATCCGTCTGCGCCAACAAAATCAAAATCAATTCCATTTTTTATTTGATGTTGGACAATTTCAAGTGCCAGTTCTAGCTTTGTTTTAAATACCCTATTCTCTTTAGGTATTCCCGCCACATCGCACCGTAAGGGATTTTTGCACCAATCATCAGGAAGATAAAGTCTGGCATCCACCATTGATGCATAGTCGCCATTGTTAAGCGCTGCAAAGACCGCTACCTGGCTGTTGGCCAACTTTCCAACATTACCACAATACTGCCATCCAACTCCAACGCTTTTGTCACCCTTTTTGACCCAGCCACTTTCATCTATGAGCAGACCAGTAAGTTTCCTTTTGGGAAGTATGGAACTCACTTCTCTGGCAACCTGATCTATTAATTCGCGTGCATCCCAATTTGACTCGGTAATGAAATGCTGCATCTGAAAGTAGTCAACATTCATATTTTCGCTGATGCGTTCTATGTTACGAAACTGACTTATTACTATTCCTTTGGAATAAGTTTCTGCCTTACTAAAAAATCTTTTCGTCTTATTAGAAAAAATGTGCTGATAATCAGCAAGATGGGACTCAAGCCTCTGTATTAAAGAGGCCAGTGTTTCTCCATATCTTTTACTTTTTTTAGCTTGTGTTTGGCATGTAATTAGACGACTTGTTTGTTTCTCGATCGCGAAGCTAAAATACTACTATTCAACATTATAACCAAATATTATTGAATATTTTTAGCATTTTTTTTAATCTGTCAAAGTAGAATTAACTATTCTCTCAGTTCCATCAGGTTTTATAATTTTGATGCCTATTAAAGTAC
>CAZCIV010000515.1:0-2040 GCA_964498595.1 uncultured Flavobacterium sp. | reverse complement strand
TGCTAAATGGATACACAAATCCGCCATAAGCGCCATCAATATGCAAACGATAAGTAACGTTGTGTTTTTCTAGTATCGAAGTATAGTCATCTGGATTATCAACCGAACCAAACATGGTTGTTCCCATATTAGAAACGGCGATAAAGTATTTTTTACCTTTATTTTTCGCTTCCGAAATGATGTTGTCTAAAGCATTCACATCAATTTCACGGTTTTCAAAAGCAACCGGAATTTTCAACCAATCGATTTGTAATAAGTTAGAAGCTTTTGGAATAGAGTAATGTGTGTCTTCCGAAGCTAAAATGGCGATTTCTTCTAATTTTGCATCGAATTTGTGCATGAATTCATTTCTAAAAACCCAAATGGCTTGAATATTCGCTTCCGTTCCGCCAGGAGCGATGTAACCGTCGAATTCGTTTTCTTTGGCTTTAAAAATATCAACGGCAATTACGTTTAAAACTTCGCGTTCAATTTCTTGAGTGCCATAAAATGCTTTTTCAGAAGTTCCAAAAGTGTGACAACCAATGTTATTTGGATTAGCAACATAGGTTTGAAGCGTTGGGGCATCTTTCAAAAATGGCGCATCGTCATAAAAAACGCGACTATCTAATTTAGACGCTGGATAACCTAAAGATGCGTCTTTTGAGAAGTTAACATTATCGTGCAAAGCCTTTTCAATGCGGGCTTTTCTTTCTTCGTGTGTTAATTTTTTCCAGAAATGCATACCTAAAAATTTTGACGAATTTACAGTTGAAAAACCAATAAAAACATGATAATTGTTAGCTTTCCGATTCTAAATGAGTAGAAACGTGAAAAATAGCATCGCCTTGATATACAATCGGCGCATCGTTTACATTGATAACATATCCATCATGAGGCGCTTTCATTTTGTGTTCGACTTTTCCATATGGGTCGGAAATAGTAGCAATTAGTTCCCCTTTTTTGATAAAACTACCAATTTTCACCATTCCATGAAACATGCCTGAATATTTTGCTCTTACCCAATTCGATTTTTCAATATAAATAGGTTTTTTCGATTTAATATTGGCTTTTTTTCTTGGATTTAGCATGTCCAAATGATCCAAAAATCGTTTGGTGCCTTCAATAGCATCATTCGTAACTTCTTCATTGATGTCCAAAGATTTTCCACCTTCAAAGAGCAACATTTTAACTCCTAATTTATCGCAAGAATTTCGAAACGAACCCGAAATATTCTTCGAATACAAGGTAAAAGGCGCATTGAAAACATCGGAAAGTTCTTTGAGTTCTGGATTTTCTGGTACTATTCTAATTTGAGGAGCATTAAATCGACTCGCACCACCTGCGTGAAAATCAATTGCATAATCTACGTGTGGAATAATATCTTTTAAAATATAATACGCAAAACGACTCGCTAAAGACCCTGTTTTGCTTCCAGGAAAAACCCGATTCAAATCGCGACCATCTGGAAATTCACGTGTTTTATTGATGAATCCGAAAATATTGATAATTGGAATACAAATAATGGTACCGCGTTTTGGTTTGTTGATTTTTTGAACAATTAACTGACGCACAATTTCGGTTCCGTTGATTTCATCACCATGCAAACAAGCGGTGAACAAAACCGTTGGGCCATCAAGTTTTGAACGTTCCACAATTATAGGAACTTTCAATTTGTTCATGGTGTGCAACTTGGCAATTTCCATGTTAATGGTCTTGCTTTCGCCCGCTAAAATGGTTTCTTTAAGGATTACAAGTGGTTTTGAGGCTGTCATTTTTAAAATCTAAAGTGTTAAAAATACAAAAACTAATGTCATTTAGGAACACAGATTTAAGAAATTGAAAAAATCTTTGTGCTCCTAGTGGCATCTTCGTGCCTTTGTGGTGAAAAACTTCAAGAATTCAAAAACAAATCTCTTATCTTTGTTCTATCATCTTTAAAAAAAATGCAAACACCATTAGAACTTCAAATCCAAACCTTACCTGATAATCCAGGTGTGTATCAATATTATGATAAGGAAGGAAAAATTCTATATGTTGGGAAGGCGAAAAACTTAAAAA
>CAZCIV010000514.1:0-2042 GCA_964498595.1 uncultured Flavobacterium sp. | reverse complement strand
AGTTAGTATTTTCACCAAAGAAAGAGAACGATTAGATGTTTACAACAATGTTGGCTTTGGTTGGGGCTGGGGTTGGAATCCTTGGTGGGGAATGTGCTACTCCAATGTTAGCACTTCACCAGAGGGTATACTGTTTATTGATATTATTGATGCCAACACAAAAGAATTAGTCTGGCAAGGAGAAGGAAGCGGTTATTTAACTAAAAATACAGAAAAAAAAGAGGAACGAATTAAAGAATTTGTGAGTAAAATATTAGAACAGTATCCTCCTCAAAAATAAACTTGATTAAAGGTGTTAATTTTAAAATTAACACCTTTTTTTTAATAATTAATTCAGACTTAATATACAAGTCGTTTGTTTTTGTAATTTTGCATCCGCTTTTCTAATAAAGCAATCTACGAAATGAATTTTTTAAAGGTTTTACTACTGACTACCTATCTTTTCTTTTTACCAAACAGCAGTTTTTCGCAATGTTTTGAAATTGAAAGTATTTTAGTTGACGCTTGCAATAATGGCACAGGCAGCTCGGCAGATGAAGGTTTAAATGAAATGTTTAGAATTAAAATTGGCGCTGCTCCTTTAAACACAACTAATTTATCCGTTGACTGGCCTGCACAGTCTTGGCTTGGATTAATTCAAAACGCTACAACTGCTTCAAAAGTAGCCCAATTGAATGCTAATATTGCTGCGGCTGGAGGTTGCGGCCAAATTTTAGAACCAACAGGAGGTATATTGCCCGCAAATGCTACAGTTATAGTAGTTTCTAGTTTTAATTTAGATATTACACTAAATTCCTTTAATACATTGACCTCTACTATTTATATGGTTTTTCAAAACAATCCATCAAGATTAGGAGGTCATTTTGTAAATTATAGTTCAACACCAGGAACGAGAACTTTAGAAGTAAGTTTTGGCGGAGGATGCTCTGATTCTGTAACTTATCAGCGAGCGAATTTAATTAATATTTTTGGTACATCTGGTGGTTCAGAAACAGAAAACAATGGAGCAACTGTTAATTTTACTCCATCGGGCTCTGCTTCTTATGTGAACAATGGTTGTGTTGCCCCTGTTCAACCTTTTACGGTTGAGACAGGTCAAATTCCAACTAGTGCTTGTCCTGGCGCAACGCTCAATTTTATTGGTAGTGCTCAAGGACAAACTAGTGTTTCTTGGTCTTCCTATTATGGTGTTTTTTCCAATCAAAATAACCTATCTACCTCGTTTACCATTCCAGCATCCGCTATGATAGGTAGTACAATTACTATTACTTTAACAGCAACTAATTCTTGTGGTGCAGTAATTACAGATCAAAAAAACATTCTTATTTCCAATACTACATTAACATTAGCATCTGATAATAGTTCACAAACCATTTGCGCAGGTGAAGCCATCACCCCTATACGCTTTACTTTTGGAGAAAGTGCTACAGGGGCCACCGTAACAGGTTTACCTACAGGTGTAAGTTCCTCCATAATTGGTAATGAATTGATTATCAATGGAACTCCTTCTCAAGATTTCACTTACGAGGTTTCTACTAGTGGTGGCTGTGAAACTATAATTTTAGACGGAAGCATTACCATTTCACCAGCAGCCACTTTAACTCTTGATTCAGCAAATAACAACCAAACTATTTGTTCGGGTAACGCAATTTCACCTATTCAATATACTTTTGGTGGTGGTGCTACTAACCTCATCGTTTCTACTTTACCAACAGGAGTAAGTGCAACACTTACTGGAAACACCCTAACCATTAGCGGTTCAGCTACGGCAGATTTTACTTATTCCATTACTACTTCGGGAGGGTGTAATCCTATTACTTTAGATGGAGGTATCACGGTATCACCGGATGCAACTTTAGTTTTAGATACGGCAAACGATTCGCAAACCATTTGCTCAGGAAATGCTATTGCCCCTATTCAATATACTTTTGGAGGAGGAGCTACTGGCGCAACTGTAACAGGTTTACCAACTGGTGTAACGGCTACCACTTCTGGAAATACAGTTACTATTAGCGGAACTCCTTCTGCTAATTTTTCTTATA
>CAZCIV010000513.1:0-2049 GCA_964498595.1 uncultured Flavobacterium sp. | reverse complement strand
CTTCGCTTTCCTACAACGTTTCGCAGCTACCCGAAGGTGGCGATTTTGAAGCACTTCACTGTCAACCAAGCAGAAACTTTGATAGATGCACAAAGCTTGATTTAACCACTGAACCGCCACTTTTGGGTAGGTGCTGTTATAGGGCGTTTTTCTTTTCGTTGTCATTGCGGTTTATAAATTACTTTAATGTCATCTCCACAGAAATAAGCTCTATCTTTTTGCATTGTAAAAACTATGTCTTTGTCGTGAGTAATTTCTATTGTCTTACTGTCAAGCCATTTTGCTGAAATATTTTTGCCTTGCCCTGTGAAATATAAAACAGAACCACCACCTTGTCCCCACATCATTAGTCCACTTGTATGAACATAGTTCTTATTTGTGTATTCTTCATTTACATCAAGCTTTTTTAAGTTGTCTGGTGCAATAGCGTTCACAAGGTTAATCATCTTAAATTCAAACTTCGGTCTAACTCTGCGTTTCGGTTTTTCTCTTTCTGTTGAAATTTGAGTTAGAAATTTGTCAAGTTCCTTTTTTCGCTTTTCTAATGTTTTGTTGTCAGCACCAAGTCCTTTCCAAACTTCAAGGTCATTGTCTGTTTCAATAATTTCTTTTACTTGTTTGTATACTGTTGGGTCAAGTGATTTTGTTTCCCATTGTGCTAATACAAGCCCAAACAAACTGTTGTTCTTGTCGTCATAGTCGTTAAACATTTCAGCAAAGTCGTCTTGAATTTGTTTAGAAATGTCAGCAGGGTTTTGTCCTTGATTGTATAAGTCAAAGAAGTTTTGATATATGTCTTGAAAAGTGTCGTTACCGTTTATTTTCGTATTCCAAGTTCCCATTTGTCAATCTGTTTGCTGTCTGCCCTTTAAAATGCCCTATAACGTTTCGCCGATTCACGCAGTTGCGGACTTTCGAACCGCGTAGTCTCCGCCGAGTGGAAATGTAAACAAAACGGTTGACTTTTGCTACTTTTTTTCAGCAAACGTCCAACCGTTTTGTATTGGGATTTGTATCTTTCAATCACCTAAAGCCCCGCAATTGCTTGAATTGGCTGTTACCAGAAGACCATTTTAATTAGTCCATGTATTCAAAGGTATATGTATCATATCGTTCAGGGGAACTAAACGTTTTTTGAATGGGATAGCCTGCAGCATCGTAAGTATAATTTGCCGTGTAAATTAGCTGACCATCCATATAGATTCTGATAATGTTGTTTGGGAAAAGCAATCCATCCATCATTGCATAATCTGAAGTTGAATAGTACTCATATGTGAAGTAGCCATATTTTTTAAATAAAATGTGATAAGGATTTATTTTATCGTCGAATTCAAATATGAACTCGTGTTGATTACCTACATCTTCCATTATAAAGGTTTTTTTCAAAAGAATTCCTTCCTCATCATAAATGTAAGTATAGGTTCCGTCATTATCATCACCAGCACCGCCGTTCACGTTAACTATTAGTGGTCGTCCGGAAGCGTCTAACGTATAGCTGTAAGGAGCCCCATTCATATAAACTCCGTTATAAGTAAAAGAATAATTAGGATCTGCTGATAAAGGGATATTAAAGCTGAAGTCTTCCGAATAGTCATTGTCGGTATCAGGCATATATTCATAGCGTGCTTCGCTAATCTTCTCGTTGTTGCCGTATTCAAACTGAAATCGTTGAAACGTATTTCCATTTGTCATCTTAGATATTCTCCCGCCGTTGTAATTGAATACTGTGTAATGCGGGTAATTGTTGTCTGGGTTGTTCGATATGATTTTCCTTAACAACCTTTCGTTAGATCCACTCGGCCCATTTGTCGATTCATCTGACGAGCATGAGACGCATGCAAAAGCCAATAAGATTCCAATAATTTTAAGAGATGTTGCTTTCATTCTAATCCTAGTTTGGTTACGATTTGACTTGATTCTTTTTGGTTTTCTGGTAACGTTTCGCGGCTACACGTCCGTTGCGGCCAAATTAGTGAAAAAGTCAAAGCGGACGAGAATTTTTCCAAACTGAGTACTCTCTGCGGAACGTAAAACCCAGCAATGGCGTGT
>CAZCIV010000512.1:0-2052 GCA_964498595.1 uncultured Flavobacterium sp. | reverse complement strand
CTATTGTTTTACCCGAGTTAAAATCGGATGATTATATCTTAAATTTCAAAATTTTTGATAAAAAAACAAATAAGGTTATTTTTTTAACCAAAACTAAAAATTTTACAATTTTACAACCTTTTTGGAAACGATGGTGGTTTGTGAGTTTGATTGTTCTTTTCATCTTATTTATAATTTATTGGATTTATACCATAAAAATTCAACAAATATCTAAGAAAAACTTAGCTAAAGTAGCTCAATTAACTTTGGAAAATAACTTAAAAGAATCGCGCTTACAGTTGATTAAATCACAAATGAATCCGCATTTCTTTTTTAATGCGATTAATAATATTCAATCGTATATTTTTACGAATGAAACTAAAGAAGCTTCTCAATATTTATCAAAATTTTCTAAACTTACACGCAAAATTTTAGAATTTTCAGATGTAGATGCCATCTGTTTGAAAGAAGAAATAGAATCGCTCCAACTCTATTTAGAATTACAACAAATGCGTTTTAAAGATTTACATTTTACTATCAATTCGCATAATATCCAAAATTGGGAACAAATTAAAATTCCAACAATGATGTACCAACCTTATGTAGAAAATGCCATTTTACACGGTTTGAGTCATAGTTTAAAACCTAAAAATCTTGAAATTACCTTTGCTTTAGAAAACCAACACACCTTAATTGGAATTATAAAAGATAACGGAATTGGTAGAATTAAATCGGCCGAATTGAACAGTTTAAATTCTAGTAAACCAAAATCTTTTGCCACAAAAGCAAATTTAGAACGTATACAATTACTAAATAAAGACCAATATAAAATTACTGTTGAGTATACCGATTTATTTACTGAAGATGGAGAAAGCAACGGCACTCAAGTAACCATTAAAATAGAACTATAATGGAACCAATTAAAGCTATTATAATTGAAGACGAAAGCAGAGCCCAAATTTATTTAAAAGGTGTTTTAGAAATGGTAGCACCACAAGTTGAAATTGTTGCTGTTTGCGACGATTTGCCGTCAGGTGTTATTACTATTCGAAAACACAAACCAAATTTAGTTTTTTTAGATATCGAAATGCCAAAATATAACGGTTTAGAAATCGTGAATTTCTTTGATGAAAACGAAATGAATTTTTCAATTATTTTTATAACCGCTTACAATCAATATGCAATACAGGCATTTAAGACCTCAGCCATTGACTATTTGCTTAAACCTATTGATCCGGAAGAATTAAAATCGGCTATTGAACGATTTAACAAAAAACATTCCAATCCATTTAGCGGCATCATTCATGTCTCTGAGCAATTAAAAAAAGAATCAAAAATTGCTGTACCAGATGGTAATAATTTAGTTATGATTGCACCATCGGAAATTTTATATTTAAAAGCCGATAATAGCTATACGCAAATTGTATTAACTTCGGGAAAAAAGATGGTGACTAGTCGGTTTTTAAAGAATTTTGAGGAAAGTTTGAAAGAATATAATCAGTTCTTTAGATGCCACAAATCGTACATCATTAATACAGAATATATTGTAAGTTATAGTAAATCAGAAGGTGGAACCATAACCCTCAAAAGTCAAATTGAAATACCTATTTCGCCTGATAAATCGGATGAACTTTTAGCTCTCTTCATAAGAGTTACGAGATAACAATAAATAATAAATATAATAATAATATCCCTAATGAAGCATATAGTATAAAAAGTGTAATTTCAAACTTATATTTTTCAATTTTTCTTCTCATGTTCAATTAATTTATTTCCAAAATTAATTAACACTTATTTCTAATATTATTGAAACTACATGAAATAGTCTTTTCAATTTGTGAAAACAAAAAAACCACTTGTAAAAACAAGTGGCTTTTAAATATTTTATACCAGAAAATTATTTTTCCATGTTAACAACATTTGCTTCTGCAATTTGTTTATAAGTACCGTTTTCTAATTTTTCACGGATAGCCTCAAAAGCAGCTAATGTTTCGCTAATATCTTGCATAGTGTGAGAAGCTGTTGGAATCATTCTCAACAAGATAATTCCTTTTGGAATCACAGGATATACAA
>CAZCIV010000511.1:0-2059 GCA_964498595.1 uncultured Flavobacterium sp. | reverse complement strand
TTATATATATATCATATATGTCTAAAAACACAATTTTATTTGATGCTCAAAACTCTATGTCATCTGACATTAATGAATACGACATTCAGCGCATTGACTGGGTTCAAATGAGGGATAGTAATAATGGAAATTATGGTACCAATATAGTAAAATTTGATTTGGAGGCTTTAGCTAATGCTTCATACTTCACAGACTTTTCAAACACTTACTATTTTTATCCACAAGTAATCACAATTAGTGGCTTAAAGAAAGCGGATATTGCTGAAAATGATTATAGTGTGTCTCTTAAGGCTTCTATCATGGACAGTTTAAACTCTGTTACAATAAAATTAAACGATACCCAAGTTAATAACCCAGGTCAATATCTTAATAAATATGCTAATTGGGAACTATTGCACGTCTCTCAGTCGGACTTAAACAATATTAAAGATCTAATACATTTCTATCCTGATTCTTGTTCTGTAGCCCGTGCTAGTTCTAATAGTGCTTTTGCTCCTAAAGATTATGAAAATAACAATAAAATTAAACCAGCACTTTTAGACCTCACAAAAGGATTTGTCCCAGAAAGTTATAACAGTGGAAGATTGGAACGAATGCAGACAACATCTTTCAATAAAGATAGAATTACAACATACTATGCAAATGCTACATTTCACAATTCCTTACCACCTTTTGAAATGAATAAAAGTTGTGTTGATAATATCACTGGAAATGCCACAGGAACAGTTAAATTCACCGTTTTTTCTATTATTCCTTTACCGTTCATCCATCCTGTTTTTAGAAGTCTACCAATATGTAGAGGTGTTAAATTAAATATGCAAATTACTTTGAATAATCAATGTGTTTCAACAATTGGTGTCGCTTCTGGATCTGCAAATGACTCCGCCTATGAATCTTTTAGCTTTTCTTCATCTAATGGTTCTAATACTTGTCCTTATATGGTAAGTCCGTGCGGGAAAGGCACTTCTGCAGGTCAAGGTCTTGTTCCCGAAGTTGGTGATGCTGCAGGTAGCAAAGGAACTATTACAATTAGAAACGATGTCAATACCAATGGATATCAACCTGTTTTATATATGCCACAAATTCATTTTACAGAAGATTTTGAAGCTAAATATTGCGCCCAAGACCCTAAAACTGTTCATTATTTAGATTACAATGTTTATAATCCTGCTGGTTTACAATCTGTTCCAGCTGGTCAATCTGCGAATCAAATTTTAATAACAAATGCTGTTGTTAGACCAAGAGACTTAATTATTATGCCAGAACTTTCTAGTGAAGAAAACGGCGGATATATTCCATCAGCTACTCCTTTTTCGTCAGCACCTTTCACCACTGCACCATATGCAAAAATTCTTAATTTCAATGTTCAATTAAACGGACAAAATATTTGGTCTCAAACAAAAAAATATACTTATGAATCGTATGTTGAAACCATGAGTCAACTCGCACTTGATGGAAGACAGTTTAGAAGTTTTGGGATTTCTTCAGGCTTAATATCTAAATCAGATTGGGAAAACTGCTATACTTATTATTATGTTGATTTGAACAGGGCTAAATTCTCTGAAGATGATAATATTAGTAAATCTGTTAATGTAACACTGACCAACGGTTCTAATCTAAAAACTAATTATACTTGTATTCTTACTTATCAAAGAGAACTTGAAATTGATGTATCAACTGGAAAACTAAATCTTAAACTTTAAATATTATTTTTTATATAAATTATTATATATATATATGGTCAAACAAACACAAATTAAGAATGTACATTTAAACATACCTGAGCATAAATTAAAAAAGGTATTGGGCGGGAAAAATGTTCAATTGCAAAGACATGAACTTGGTGAAGATATGGACGACACAGATGGAGAGTTTGAAGTGGAAGTAAAACTTTTGAGAAAAATCCAAAAAGCTAGAAGAATTGGTAAAGGTGCGAGAATTGAAGGAGGTAAAATAAATTGGAAAAAAGTAGGAACACAAGTAGCGATAGGTGTAGAAAGAGCCAAAAAAGTTATTCCAGAAAAAGTGGCGAAAAACATCGCAGGTAAAGCAGGTATGG
>CAZCIV010000510.1:0-2066 GCA_964498595.1 uncultured Flavobacterium sp. | reverse complement strand
GAAAAACAAAATGTGCTTTTTCAGTTTTACCATTCTCTAAAAGTAGAAAACCATCATTTCACTAGACCTCCTCCTACTTTTATTTAATCGAAAAGAAACATAACTTTTTTTATAACCTATTCATCTATAGGTAAAAATCTCTTATATAATATTCTAAAAATCAAAAATAGAGAACATGAACAAAACTCTAAATTTTAAAACTTTGAAAACTTTTTTACAATTATCCTTAATGGTTGTAAGTATTTTTGGGTTTTCGCAAAATGGACCTACTCTTGAATTTGCCAAGATAGCAGGAGATAGCAATCCAACTACTAATGGACCAGTTTTAACAACTACCATTAATATGTTAAAAAACACAAATAACCCTACTGGAAACACCTTCAGCACATACACTGCAAATCCTCTAACTGTAAACTTTACTTTGAACAATCAACAATATGATTATTCGGGATTAGCGTCTCCTGCTGGGGCAATGTTTATAGGATACGCAGGGGCTGCATCATTAGTTTATACAACTTATTATGGTTCACCAACCAATGAAATGTTTACAAGTACTAATGCTGGTGCTGGTACGGGAATAGATATTGCAGCAAATTATAGTATAAGTTTAACAAATAATACTAATTCACTAAACGGTCTTGTGGCAGCTAATAACAGAACTTATATGGGGGATTTAGTTATTCAGTTTAGCAGACCGGTTACTAATCCTTATTTGCATTTTTCCGGTCTAGGAGGTTTTGTGTCTGGTGCTGCATCAGCTACTAAAAATATTACAACTGAATTTGATTTAGATCAAACTAATACAGATGCAACTGTAAGTTCTTTTTCTAAAATGTCTGGTAGTAATGTTTTTAGCGTTGGTACAGGAACGCAGGTTTTGAACACATCATCTGCTCCAAATTCTACAGGTACTAATAATGCAGGAGCAGGTTCCATTAGGGTAAATGCAACAAATATTACTAAAATTACACTAAGAGTTTTTTTAAGATCAGTGGGAACAGCGGGAAATACGAATTGGAATGGAGCGGGTGGTTTTACCGGGGATGTCTATAGTGTGGCTGCATCGGTAGCTGAGTCTGACCTTAGAGTTACAAAAACAGTAAATAATTCTACACCAAATGAAGGAAGTAATGTAGTTTTTACAGTAGCCGCTTCTAATCTTGGCGCTTCTAATAATACCAATGTTACCGTTAATGATTTATTACCTTCTGGTTATACTTATGTTTCACACACTGCATCAACTGGAACCTATGTTCCTGGCACTGGTGTCTGGACTATAGGAAACCTCAATGACCAAGCAAATGCAACTTTAACCATAACAGCAATTGTAAACGCCACAGGAAATTATAACAATACAGCAACCATAAGTACAACTAGCGGAATAGCAGACCCTAACACTACAAACAATACAGCATCTGTATCTACTACCCCAGTTATTACAGATTCTGATGGAGACGGGGTACCAGATTCTCTTGACTTAGATGACGACAATGATGGAATTTTAGATGCTGATGAAAACACTTGTATTGCAAGTAGTAAAATAGAAGGAACGCCTATTTTTATCAATGATTTTGGAACAGGCACTACCACTACAGATCCTTACGTCTTAAGTCATGCTTTTGATTCAACCGATCCTAATGATGGCTTTTATGCAGTTACTACCTCTAACAATCAAACTCAATATTATACCAGAACAAATTCAACTGGAAATAAAGATGCTGGAAACCCTACCATTACCAATGGTACTACCACAGGTAGATATTTAATGATAAATATTGACTCTCCTAATAATACTAACAAAGCAATTTATAGAGTTACTGGAATTAATACACAAGTAGGCCAAAGTTATAGATTTAGAATCGATATGGCGGGATTAGCTGAAGGTAGTGCAGATGTCCCTAACTTAAAAATCGCAATTAAAGACGCTTCTAATAACGAACTTGCTTCTGCTAATTCTAGTTCACTAGGAATGGCTAATGATGATATATGGAGAAGAATTAACTTAGACTTTACAGCAACCACTTCTAGTGTTATATTAGAAATTATCAATCAACAGCCTTCTGGAG
>CAZCIV010000509.1:0-2072 GCA_964498595.1 uncultured Flavobacterium sp. | reverse complement strand
TCTTTCTGGAAGGACAAACCATCTTCCGGAAGGCACGAACAATCTTTCTGGAAGGCACGTTCAATATTTCGGAAAGTGTTATGGTGTTGAATAGCTTGTCAAAACCTTCAACGCTCAGCATGGCTTGCTCAAGCTGTGTGGGAGCATTTCTTTTTTTTCATGATGAAAAGATTTAAAATGAGTCACATAAAATTACAAAATCCTTACCTTTACGGCAAGAAGATCTCCCCGCGCGAGCGGGAGGTTAGTTCAACAGCACCTATACCCAATGCGGTTTCCGTGGGATTAAAACAGCTTCCTGCATTTATAAAATCAGCAGGTGGCGGGACAGGTTCCGGTTTTAATTCCGCACATGGCATAGCTGCGGGGCGTTGGCAGTAATTAAAATGAAACACATTTTAGCAATCATATTCGGACTATTTGTTTGGAATTCTGTTTTCGCAACAGGACAAGTTCCAGATTATCTAATAATGGGAAAAGATACAGTTGCTATTTTCTCAAATCCACTAGAACAATATTTCGAAAAAATTGGAAACAGGGAATTAGTTGGATTTAAAGGATGTGGTTCTACAGCTTGTTGGCGCGGTTATAAGGCAATCTGGGAATTGAAAAATGATAGTTTGTTTTTGATTGCAATTACTAGTTGCCATAAAAGAGAATGGTGTCAGGATTCTAAAGATGCTGATTTACAGAAGATGTTTGAAAGAGATTATGTTTTTGCAGATTGGTTTACAGGAACAATTATGGTTCCACAAGGAAAACGAGTTCAATATTTTCATATGGGATATGCATCAATTTATGAAAGAGAACTTCATATTTCGTTTAAAAATGGATTGCAAACCAAAGAAAGAACTGTTTCAAACGAAAAAATAGCGAATAAGATTGAACTTGAGAAGAAACAAATGGAGATTGCTAAAAAAGTTCAAGACACTCTTTTTTGTCAGGTCAAAGTGAAAATTGAATGGGATACTACTAAGACAGCTTGGTATGACTTCTGTGACGAAAAGTATTATTTGACATACAATAGAAAAGGAAAGTTAAAAAAGGTTTGGGTTGACTGGGAAGTAGAAACATTTACAAAAAAAATTGATGATTGGTGGTGGAATATGACAGATGATAGAAAATGTAGAAAAATTATAAAAAAGGCTCTGAAACCAATAAATATTTCATATCTCGATTTACCTAAACAGAAAATAGAAATTCCCTTTGAAATCTTCTACGACAGAAAAACAGGAAAATTGGAACTATGGAAAGAATTCTGGATGGAAGAAGAATAACTACTGCCAATAATTAGGAGTTCCCCGCAAGCGGGGCAGGCTATGTGGTCGGTACGACCCAGCATGAACTCCCGGTTGGACGAACCCCCTGGGAGAAGTTTTGGTTATGGAAATTGGAAGGGGTTTTGTTAGGTTTGTCGAAAAGATGGAAGGATATTTTGAAGAACGTTCTTTGAAAAAATGATGAAAACGACGCACAATTGCGGTTGTTTCACCAGCCTTAAGCCTGGTTTTCAAGCCAAATGCCAACGAGATTGTTTGCAAGGGTTCGTTTTTTTGTCCGTCAGACAATAGCCATGCCGTCCGCCGTAGGGGCAGCCTGGGGATTGAAAGATATTTGGAGGGAATCGCAGCGTTCCTCATCAGCAACCAAATCGGGCAAGCGCCTGAAATGCAGGCTGATCAAGGCAATGCGCCGGATATAATTGCCAAAGGTGCTTTGGCTCTGGCCCTTGAGAATCACCTGTTGCTGCATGGTGTTGAACAGCTTGTCAAAACCTTCAACGCTCAGCATCGCTTGCTCAACCTGTGTGGGAGCATTTCTTTTTTTTCATGATGAAAAGATTTAAAATGAGTCATATAAAAGTACAAAATCCTTACCTTTACCACAAGAAGATCTCCCCGCGCGAGCGGGGGGGTAGTTCAACAGGCGTTTAGCTCAATGGCGGGTGAAGTGGTTAATTGAACATTCTACCTCGCATCAACTTTTGTGGTGTATTAACAGTTTTGTACTCCGAAATCCGCCACTGCGCCAAGCGGCAAAACGTTGAACGAACCCCCTTTCGGGCCCGCTTT
>CAZCIV010000508.1:0-2079 GCA_964498595.1 uncultured Flavobacterium sp. | reverse complement strand
CAAATGCAGAACGAATTGATATTGACAACGAAGGAAGAATTACGGGATTGTCTTAATTTTATAACGGAACAGTAGGAAATATTAAAATATTAATCCATTTTTCTTACTGTTCCTCTTTGTTTTTTTGAATCGCCTACAAATGAATATTCAAATATATAAGAGTTTTTATCAGTAGTTAAAATCTTCATTTGAACTGCTTTTTTCTCCTCTCTGTTTTTAGGATGAATATTTTGCATTACGTATTCACAATCATTCGTCCATCTAACTTTAAACGTATCGATTTTTCCTTCAAAGGTTTCAATTTGAATGGAATCATTACGTTCAAAAGTACTCGTATATTTTTTACCTTCTATCTCAGTTTCAGAAGTAAATTTTCCTGTTTTAAAATCTTTACAATTGCGTTCTTGATTGTAACAAGAAGTTATTATTGTTAACAAAAGTAAACTGTAAATCGAATATTGTATTTTGGATTTCATAATTGATTTTCGTCCCGTTGCCTCGGGATTAATATTGAATTTGTTATTGATTTTTATCACCATCAAACATACTTTTTACTAAAGTATTAATGCCTTTGTAAATTAGAAACATCGCTGTTAAAGCAACTAATATTCCCAATGTTAAAACATATGGATATAAAGGATTTTTTTCATTTTTGAACGCACTATTAATAATAATAGGGCCAAGAAATAACAATGGTAAAGCTCCAACTAAATATTTTATTCCTTTTGCTAATATGTTTTTATCTGTTGCCATTAGAAAGTAATTCGAAATCCAACTCCATTTGAATTCGTCACAAAATTCATTTCGAAATTGTCACCTAAAGTTTTATTTTGTTCTTTTAACTCAGAATTATATTTATCAATACTTTCTTGGATCATTTTCTTTCTTCCTGATAAAACAGGGATTGAAACCACCATTAGGCCAACACCAGCATATGTAATTACAGTTGGGTATTTTACATCAGAAGATAATCCCATAACTAAATCAGCAGCAGTTCCACCTATTCCTAATCCTAGTAAAAAACCTCCAAGAGATTCTTTTGTTTTTGCTTTTTTGAATAGATGCAACGCTTTTAAATTGGTTTCCATTGCTTTTTTAGTTTCAAACGAAGATAGCTGTTCTCCGTTTTGAAAAATTTTCCCGTTTGTGTATTCTAATTTTTGTGCAAATGAGACTGAAAAACTTACGAATGCTAATAGTAAAAAGAATGATTTCATAGTAAGATTTATTTGTTGTTATTGTAAAAATCTACGGCATTTCTAACGCTTCCGTGCGTTTCTAAAAGATTCCCAGCTTCTACATAACTTACTGGAATCTCGTCCATAATCATTCTGGTTCCTCTGTCGATCAATTTAGTGTTACTCAATTGCATATCAACCATTTTATTGCCTTTAACTCGTCCTAACTGAATCATGGTTGCAGTCGAAATCATATTTAAAACCAATTTCTGAGCGGTTCCAGCTTTCATACGAGAACTTCCTGTAACGAATTCTGGTCCAACTACTACATCAATCGGAAATTGAGCAGTTTTGGATAGTGGACTTTCCGCATTACAACTGATACTTCCTGTGCTGATGTTGTTTTGATTGCACATTTCTAAACCTCCAATCACATAAGGCGTAGTTCCTGAAGCTGCTATTCCAACAACAACATCGTTTTTATTGATGTTCCATTGTTGTAAATCTTTCCAAGCTTGTTCACGGTCGTCTTCAGCAAATTCAACTGCTTTTCGAATCGCACTATCGCCGCCTGCAATAATTCCAATTACCAAATCAAAAGGAACACCAAAAGTTGGTGGACATTCTGAAGCATCTACAATTCCTAAACGACCCGAAGTTCCTGCCCCAATGTAAAACAAACGACCGCCTTGTTTCATTTTCGAAACAATTTCAGTCACTAATTTTTCAATTTGTGGCAATGCTTTTTCAACAGCTAAAGGAACGGTTTTATCCTCGTTGTTGATATTCGTCAACAAATCGGTAACCGACATTTTTTCTAAATGTTCGTATTTGGAAGCTTGTTCAGTGGTTTTGGTAAAGTTCATGCGATTATTTTAAAACGTGATGCGCCAAAACATTC
>CAZCIV010000507.1:0-2084 GCA_964498595.1 uncultured Flavobacterium sp. | reverse complement strand
TTAGACCAATTAATTTATGAAACTATTCCAGATGATATTCGTTTAAAAAACGACTTAAATTTAGAAGCTCCTATGTCGGAATATGAGTATTTGACTCACATTCAAGAATTAGGAAAGAAAAACAAAGTATTCAAATCTTATATTGGTTTAGGATATCACCCAACAATTATTCCAGCGGTTATTCAAAGAAATATTTTTGAAAACCCAGGATGGTACACAGCTTACACACCTTACCAAGCAGAAATTGCTCAAGGTCGTTTAGAAGCAATTTTGAATTTCCAAACTACAGTTATCGAATTAACAGGAATGGAAATCGCAAATGCATCGTTACTTGATGAAGGAACAGCTGCTGCTGAAGCAATGGCATTGTTATTCGATGTAAGAACACGCGATCAAAAGAAAAATAATGTGTCGAAATTCTTCGTTTCAGAAGAAATTTTACCACAAACTTTATCGGTTTTACAAACACGTTCAACTCCATTAAACATTGAATTAGTAGTTGGAAATCACGAAACATTTGATTTCTCTACTGATTTCTTTGGTGCTATTTTACAATATCCAGGAAAATACGGTCAAGTTTATGACTATGCAGGATTCATTGCAAAAGCTGCAGAAAACGAAATCAAAGTAGCAGTTGCTGCTGATATTTTATCGTTAGCAAAATTAACGCCTCCAGGTGAAATGGGCGCTGCAGTTGTTGTGGGTACTACGCAACGTTTTGGTATTCCAATGGGCTACGGCGGACCACACGCGGGATATTTCGCAACGAAAGAAGAATTCAAACGTTCGATGCCAGGAAGAATCATCGGGGTTTCAATTGATGCTAACGGAAACCGCGCTTTACGTATGGCTTTAGGAACTCGTGAGCAACATATCAAACGTGAAAAAGCAACTTCAAACATTTGTACAGCTCAAGTTTTATTAGCGGTAATGGCCGGAATGTATGCTGTTTATCACGGACCAAAAGGCTTACAATATATTGCTGATAAAGTTCACGCTTCTGCGGTTACCACTGCCGATGCTTTAAATAAATTAGGAGTTTACCAAACAAATTCTGCTTTCTTCGATACAATTTTAGTAAAAGCGGATGCAACTAAAGTAAAATCAATCGCTGAGAAACACGAAGTAAACTTCTTCTATCCAGATGCGGAAACGATTTCGATTTCATTTAACGAAACTACTTCAGTAAACGATATCAATCAAATCATTGCTATTTTCGCTGAAGCTACTGGAAAAGATGCATTTACTGTAAATCAATTAGCAAATGAGTCAATGGTTCCTGAAAACTTAGTGAGAAAATCAACTTTCTTACAATACGCTGTTTTCAACAACAACCATTCAGAATCGCAATTGATGCGCTACATCAAAAAATTAGAACGTAAAGATTTATCGTTGAATCACTCAATGATTTCTTTAGGATCTTGTACGATGAAATTAAATGCTGCTGCTGAAATGTTGCCGTTATCTATGGCAAACTGGAACAGCATTCACCCTTTTGCGCCTGTTGAACAAGCAGAAGGTTACCAAATCATGTTGAAAAAATTAGAGCATCAATTAAATGTAATTACTGGATTCCAAGGAACTACATTACAACCAAATTCAGGTGCTCAAGGAGAATACGCTGGTTTGATGGCGATTCGAGCTTATCATTTATCAAGAGGCGACAACCACAGAAATGTATGTTTGATTCCGGCTTCTGCTCACGGAACCAATCCAGCTTCTGCAGCTATGGCAGGAATGGAAATCATCGTAACGAAAACCATGGAAAATGGAAATATCGATGTAGAAGACTTAAGAGCTAAAGCTATCCAACACAAAGATAATTTATCTGCTTTAATGGTTACTTATCCATCAACTCACGGAGTTTTTGAAAGTGCTATTATCGAAATTACAAATATCATCCACGAAAATGGAGGTTTAGTATATATGGATGGTGCTAACATGAATGCACAAGTAGGATTAACAAATCCTGCTACTATTGGTGCTGATGTTTGTCACTTAAACTTACACAAAACTTTCGCTATTCCTCACGGTGGTGGTGGACCTGGTGTTGGACCAATTTGTGTGAACGAAAAATTAGTTCC
>CAZCIV010000506.1:0-2091 GCA_964498595.1 uncultured Flavobacterium sp. | reverse complement strand
CGAGTGGATATTTTAAGTATCACAAGGCCAACAGGATATGGGAGATTGTGGCAAAGGGGCAGCGGATGTTTGAAGTTCTGGTCTTTCTTACAGATCGTTTTACGGTGAAGCTGAATGCGGAATTACAAATCAGCGATTTAACGATAAAGCGTTTGCTGTTGGAGCAGTCCTATGTCAAAGACTTTGATTTTAAAAGCTGTCCGCTTGAATTTTTGATTTATTTGCAGAGTCAGAACTACAGCGAAAGCACGCTGGTGACGTATCATAACCTGGTGATCAGGTTTTTGAATGCTTTCAAGGGTAAGAGCCTGGAGGATATTCATCGTTTTGGTGTGGATGAGATCAATCATTACCATGAAATCTGGAGTCAGCGCACGGCCCCGGGCCCTTCGGTGATGAACCAGTCGGTGAATGCACTCAAGCTATATTATAAGGTGATGGGAAAAAAGACGCTGATGCTGGAGCAAGTGAACCGGCCAAAGCGCAATAAAGTGTTGCCCGGGGTTTACAGCAAGGAGGAGGTTCAGGGTATTGTGGGTCAGCTTTTCAACGTGAAACACAAGGCCATCCTGTTTTTGATATACTCGGCAGGATTGCGTGTGAGCGAGCTGATCAATCTGCGCAAGGAAGATGTGTTGCGCGATCGCGGCTTGCTTCTGATCAGAAAGAGCAAGGGGCGCAAAGACAGGTATACCAAACTGGCCGACAATGCCTTGCAATTGATTGATGCCTATTTGGCTGAAAATAAACCAAAGGAATATCTTTTCGAAGGCCAATATGGCGGACGCTATTCCGACACGAGCATACGCAATGTGCTACACGAAGCCAAGCGCAAAGCCGGTGTCAGCACGCGGGGGTCGGTGCATACATTACGTCATTCGTTTGCCACACATTTGCTCGAAAACGGCACCGACCTGCGCTACATTCAGGAATTGTTGGGCCACGAAAGTTCTAAAACCACAGAAATTTACACGCATGTGAGCACGCTGAATCTTTCGAAGATCACAAGCCCCGGCGATCTGATAAAAATTTAGGGCAGGATGTTGCAGATAATGAGAAAGCATTTAATTTTGGAATGCTAAACGCCATACCATGAAAAGACCACTTCCTTTACAATTTAATAATCATCTAAAGATCAATCGAATGAATTTAGGCGAAAGTTTGTCCAAAGTGGAGATATATGCCATTGGGGTGCGTTTAGCAAGTAGTTATAGGGCATTTTAAAAGACGACAACGACAAAATGATATTACCATCTGACAAAGAGTATACACAAACAAAAAGAATAATCCTTGGGACAGAAAGGATGAAACCCGAATTTGTTCCTCTTGCAGAGTGGATAGACAAAACGTATGACGTAAAGACAATTAATATCATTTACGACACATTAGACAATAAAACACCGAGAGTTCAAATTTGCTTTGAATATGAAAATGAGAAAAATAAATTCTTGACTCACGACATTTCATATTTTGACAAATCGAAACAGAAAGCAATTGGAGAAAAATTTACTGAAATAATTAAGCAACAAGGACTTTCAAAAAATAACGGTTCATTTTCAAACATTTTCGGACATAACAAGAACGGCAATTATTTAACAGACAATGTATTTGTAATTTATGGTGCATTTGAACCAATTGCAAAGCTTGAAGCCACATATAAAATAACTCAAAAGCAGACGGAAGAATTTATTAAGTCGTTTGAAAATAGAGACATTTGGACAATATCCATTGGTTTTACAGTACCTACATTTTTTATGTTTACAGACGAGAAAGTGAAAGAATATGACAAGCCCGAAATTAAATCAGTGTGGGCTGACAAATACTTTGACTTTGTAAAGCCATTTGACGAGTTCAATTATTTCAAAAGAAACGACATTCAGGTTTATATAGACAGCAAAGAAAATTTTGACAAAAATTACGAAAGCAATTGGTATTACTATTACAAATGACAAGAAAAACGCCCTATAACAGCCGTTTTGCAAAAGCGGGGGTTTGGTGCTTCTATGACAGTGAAGTGCTAAATTCAAGCTTTGTGCATCTAATGAAGTTTAGTGCTAAAAATCCCCGCCTTCGCAAAGCGGCAAAACGTTA
>CAZCIV010000505.1:0-2099 GCA_964498595.1 uncultured Flavobacterium sp. | reverse complement strand
CGTTTTAAATCGAAATTGTCTTTGGTAAATTCGTTCCAAGGCAATTCTAAAAACAACTCAATGTAATTGCGTTGTATACCAAAATCAGGTGAATTTGGATTGGTACGTTGCAACTTAGACAATTCTTTTTCGAAATGTTGTGCTGTTTTATCGTCCCATTTTTTCTTTTTTCCTTTGGCACGCATTTCTTCAATTTCGGCTTCATATGAAACGCCACCCAATTCTTCTTGAATGGTTTTCATTTGTTGCTGCAAGAAATATTCACGTTGTTGTTGGTCTAAATCGAAACGTACTTTCGACTGAATGTCGTTGCGAACTTCTAATTTTTGAAGCTCTAAGTTCATGAAACGCAAAGTTTCAAGTGCTCTGTCTTTTAAATTTGGAATCGATAGTAATTCTTGTTTTTCTTCTACCGAAAGATTCATGTTAGAAGAAACAAAATTGATTAAAAACGGATTACTTTCGATATTTTTAATAGCAAAAGTAGCTTCTGTTGGGATGTTTGGACTTTCCTTGATAATTTGGATTGCCAATTCCTTTATCGATTCAACAATTGCTTTGAATTCGACATTTTTAGTATCAGGACGTTCTTCCTGTACTTCTTTGATAGTAGCTCTCAAATAAGGTTCTTCCTGAGTAAAGCTCTCTATTTCAAAACGCTTTTTTCCTTGAAGAATTACAGTAGTGTTTCCATCAGGCATTTTTAAAACACGCATGATACGAGCTACTGTTCCAATATGATGTACGTCATTTGGAGTTGGTTCTTCTACATTTTCATCAATTTGCGCCACTACACCAATTATTTTTCCTTTGGCATTGGCATCATTGATTAATTTAATCGATTTATCTCTTCCTGCAGTAATTGGGATAACCACTCCTGGGAATAAAACAGTATTTCGTAGAGGTAAAATGGCAATATCTTCAGGCAAAGCCTCGTTGTTCATTTCTTCTTCATCTTCTGGCGTCATTAACGGAATCAATTCCGCATCTGGATCCATTTCTTGAAGTGACAAATTGTCAAGCGCTAGTATTTTTTGATTCGGCATAATAATATTTATGGTCTTTTTGTCAGTAATTATCATTTGAAAATGTATACAAAGGTACGCATTAAGGCGCTATTTTATTGATAATCAAATCATAAAATAATTTTAAATAGCAATTTCAAAAGTATTAGTTCAAGATGTATGCCAAGAACCTTACTTTTTAGGAACTCGTAACAAAAGAAGCAATCCAACAACAAAAAATAGGATTAAAAATAAGATGGCATTTTGAATTTTACCCGTTACATCAGCAATATAACCATAAGTAAACATTCCGATAACAATTCCGATTTTCTCAGCTACATCGTAGAAACTAAAGAACGAAGTTGTGTCTTTAGAATCTTCAGGGATAAATTTAGAATAAGTAGAACGCGATAACGATTGAATTCCTCCCATTACTAATCCCACAAAAGCGGCAGCAATATAGAAATCGTTTGGAGTGATTACAAAATAGGCGTATGTACAAATTAAAATCCAGGAGAAATTTAAACCAATTAAAACGACAATATTTCCATATTTAGCAACCAGTTTTGATGTAAGCCAAGCACCTAAAACCGCAATTAATTGAATTAATAAAATACTCACAATTAATCCCATTGTACGTTTACTATCACTTCCCCATTGCACTTCTTTTTCACCAAAATAGGCCGCAATAATCATGATAGTTTGCACTGCCATACTATAAACAAAGAAGGCTCCTAAATAACGTCGCAAGGATTTTAATTCTTTTATTTGTTGCCAAACTTTTCGCAACTCTTTGAAGCCATTAAAAATTACATTTTTATGCAGTTTGTTGTCATTTTTATTATTTGGCAAGTAGTAATAAGTGTATTGACTAAAGCCTAACCACCAAATACCTACTAAAAGAAAGGAATAACGCATCATTTGTAGTTTTTGGTTATCCGCTACTGACATAACCATAGCCAAACAAATCAATAACAAAACAACGCTACCCACATAACCCAAACTAAATCCTTTTGCGCTGATTTTATCTTGTTGTTCTTTGTGAGCGATATCGGGTAAATAGGAATTGTAGAAAACTAAACTTCCCCAAAAACC
>CAZCIV010000504.1:0-2115 GCA_964498595.1 uncultured Flavobacterium sp. | reverse complement strand
AAATGAAACGTTGGTCAGCAATGGCAAAAACGTTTACAAGAATTGGAAAAGATATTGTAATTGCTGTAAAAGAAGGTGGCCCAAACCCAGAAACTAATGCAAGATTAAGAGCCGTAATACAAAACGCTAAGGCTGCCAACATGCCGAAAGAAAATGTGGAGCGTGCTATTAAAAAAGCATCAGATAAAGATACTGCCAACTATAAAGAAGTTTTATTTGAAGGTTATGCACCACATGGAATTGCTGTTTTAATTGAAACTGCTACAGACAACAACAACAGAACAGTAGCTAATATCAGAAGTTATTTCAATAAATGCAATGGTACTTTAGGAACTCAAGGTTCTGTTGAATTTATGTTTGATCATACGTGTAATTTTAGAATCCCAGCTGAAGGACAAGATGTGGAAGAATTAGAATTAGAAATGATCGATTTTGGTGTAGAAGAAATCTTTGCTGATGAAGATGGAATTGTAATGTACGCCCCTTTTGAAAGCTTTGGTGCTATCCAAAAAGAATTAGAATCAAGAGGAATTGAAATTTTATCTTCTGGATTTGAAAGAATACCACAAATAACAAAAGAATTAACACCAGACCAAGTAGCTGATGTTGAAAAACTATTAGAAAAAATTGAAGAAGACGATGACGTAATGAACGTTTATCACACCATGCAAGAAAGCGCTGAGTAATTCTTTTTCTATCTTATATACGAAATCCTCACAAGAAATTGTGAGGATTTTTTTATACATATTATTTTGACGAAACAGTTAACGTTAAATATTGCATTTAAATTTTAGTATTAATTTTAAGGTAAAGCATAAAAATAAAATTTTTTTAAAGAAAGCCAGATAGCACAAAATTACATTCCGTACCCACAAAACAAAAAAATCCCAATCTTACGATTGGGATTTTCTATATCTAAAATCAAATTACTTGATAATTTCAATTTTTAAAGCTTCTTCTTGGTTAACCGAATCAAAGAAACCTTGTTCGTTCATCCAATCATCGCTAAATACTTTGCTCATATATCTTGAACCGTGGTCTGGGAAAATGATTACTACATTACTGTTAGCATCAAATTCTCCTTCTTCAGCATATTGCTTCACAGCTTGAAAAGCGGCTCCAGATGTATATCCTACAAATAAACCTTCTTTCTTAGCGATTTCTCTTGCTGTATGAGCACTATCTTCATCAGAAACTTTCATGAACTTATCGATAATGTCAAAATCAGTTGCAGTAGGAATTAAATTTTTACCTAAACCTTCTATACGATAAGGATAGATTTCTGAATTATCAAACTCTTTAGTTTCGTGATATTTTTTCAAAACCGATCCAAAAGCATCAACACCTAAAATTTTAATATTAGGATTCATTTCCTTTAAGAATCGAGCAGTTCCCGAAATAGTTCCTCCTGTTCCACTACAAGCTACAAGATGCGTAATTTTTCCAGCGGTTTGTTCCCAAATTTCAGGACCTGTACTTCTGTAATGCGCATCTACATTTAAATCGTTGAAATATTGATTAATGTAAACCGAACCTTTAGTTTCTTCATGCAAACGCTTTGCTACATTGTAGTAAGAGCGTTCGTCGTCTGCAGAAACATGAGCTGGACAAACATATACTTTTGCGCCCATAGAACGCAACATATCGATTTTATCTTTAGAAGATTTAGAACTCACCGCTAAAATACAATCGTAACCTTTAATAATGCTCACCATAGCTAAACTAAAACCTGTATTACCAGACGTAGTTTCAATAATAGTATCACCTGGTTTTAGAATACCTCTTTTTTCAGCTTCTTCAATGATATATAAAGCGATGCGGTCTTTAGTAGAATGTCCTGGATTAAAGGCTTCAACCTTAGCATAGAAATTACCTTCTAAATCAGCTGAAACTTTATTCAGTTTGATTAATGGTGTATTTCCTATTAATTCCAACACACTATTATAGGCTTTTATTTCTTCTTTCATATGAAGATCAAGTTTGTTTTAATGTTTCCAAAATACTATGCATTACTAGCATTTACAGTATTTTATACTTAGTTAAGTCTAAAAATTGTCAAATTTGACACTTCTAAAACCTTGCAAATTTAACAAAAAAAGTTTAACTACTTCTTAA
>CAZCIV010000503.1:0-2125 GCA_964498595.1 uncultured Flavobacterium sp. | reverse complement strand
GTCAAACCCCATTATTTTTAACTTACACACTTTTTAGGATAGTGTCTTTATTAATCTAGTTTGTCAAGTTTGTTTTGTGCTTTTTCTAAATCTAATTGTAGTTCTAAAGCTTTGTTTTCCTTTTTAAGAATTTTCTCTCTCCATTTTAATTCTTCTTCAGGAGTTAATTTGCCTTTTCTTCTAAGCTTTTCAAATTTGTCTTTGTCCTTTTCTAAATCTTTTTTGTTGTTGTTAATTTTAGACTTAGTTTTTTCGATATTATTTTTTGCTTTCTCTCTTTGAGCCGCTGCTTTCTCAGCTTGCTTTAGTTCTTTTTCTGCTTTTTTTTGAGCTTTTTCTGCTTCTTTTTTTGCCTTTTCCGCTTCATTTAAAGCTTTTTGACGCTCTTTTTCAGCCTTTTGCTGTTCTTTAAGTATTTTTTCTTCCGCTTTAATTCTTTCTTTTTCCGCTTTTTGTTGCTCTTGAAGTAGTTTTTCTTGCTTCACTTTAACACTATCGATAACTGTTTCTTGAGCAATCGTAGCTTGTAAACTGAAAAAAGCTACAAGAAATAAAAATTTAATTTTCATGATTTTGGATTTTAAAATTACCTTTACAAAGGTAACAAAAACTTAGCCAAAACATGAAAAGATTGTATTTCTTACTAATTATAGTTTTGTTTTATTCGTGCAAAGAGTCAAGAATTGATGAAGATTTTTTAATTAAAAGTGATGAGGTTTCGATTTCTAAAAACAAACTTAATACAGATTTCGATTTTTATCCCACTTCTACAACAAGTGATGTTTATAAGCGTGATTCCTATTCTTTTTCATATTCAGAAGAGCATGAACAAAGCGAATGGGTGGCTTATTTTTTAGAAAATGAAGATCTTGCAAATTCAAATTTCAAAAGACCTTTTTTTGAACAGGATCCATTAGTAGAGACCGAATCGGCAGACTGGAGAAATTATAAAAAATCAGGTTATGACAAAGGTCATTTGTGTCCGGCTGGAGATAGAAAGAAAACGCTTGATGATTACAACGAAACTTTTTTTACTTCTAATATTAGTCCGCAAGAGCATGAATTTAATTCTGGAATATGGAATCGTTTGGAAGAAAAAGTGCGATATTGGGCGGTAAAATATGATGGATTATATGTTGTTATAGGCGGAGTTTTGAGTGATAATTTAAAAACTATTGGGAAAGAGCGTGTATCTGTTCCAAATTATTTTTACAAAGTGCTTTTGTCAAAAGATGGAGATAAAATGATTGGTTTTTTAGTTCCACATCAAGATTCTGATAAACCTTTATATGAATTTGTGGTTTCGGTTGATGAAATTGAAAAAATGACAGGAATCGATTTCTATCCTAATTTACAGGATGAAATTGAAAATCAATTAGAAGCAAAATCGGATTATAAAGGATGGAGTTTTTAATTACCATTCATTAACTTTATTAGCATCGAGCTTGATAAAGATGAAAAGTAAAATGGTAAACGCCCACAAACTCGATCCTCCGTATGAGAAAAAGGGCAATGGTACTCCAATAGTAGGGAATAATTTTATCAGCATGGCAATGTTTACAAAAAAGTGTGTAAACAAATAAGTGGCTACACAATACCCATAAACTCTACTGAATTTTGTCTTTTGATTCTCCGCTAAATAGATGATTCGTAGAAACAAAGCTGCAAACAAAAGTATAACGATTACACTACCTACAAATCCCCATTCTTCACCTACTGTTGTAAAAATGTAGTCGGTGTGTTGTTCAGGAACAAATCCACCTTTGGTTTGTGTTCCTTCTAAATAGCCTTTCCCAAACAAACCTCCAGACCCAATTGCAATCATCGATTGGTTTAAGTTATAACCTTCGCGCTTCATGTCTACATCATCACCAATTAATACGTTAATACGATCTTTTTGATGAGGTTCTAATACGCTGTCGTAAACATAACTAACCGAGAAAGCAAAAGCAGACATAACCAGGTATAATAATCCATACACTATAGGATTTCGCGTTATTTTTCTGTTGAAAATATAGTGTATGATCATGATTGCAAAAATCCCAACAACAAGATAGGTTGGTTCTATAACAAGAGATAAAAAGAATAAAGCAATGGCAGTTATACCTGAAAAAAAGTACCAACT
>CAZCIV010000502.1:0-2137 GCA_964498595.1 uncultured Flavobacterium sp. | reverse complement strand
GTTATGACTCCTATCCTTGTACAATCTCTACTGTATGTTATTTAGGTAGTGGTGGTAGTGGGAATGGTTCTGGGAATGGTTCTGGAAATGGCTTTGGTGGCGGTCTTGGTGGTGAAGGCGGTGGCGGTGGCGGTTCAAGTAATAGTGGCAATAACAACGATGGTTTAATTGGTAATAACGGTGACCCTTTACATCCTGTAATCCCACTTCCTGAAATGGAGGATAAAAGTATTGTTCGTCAAAATAACTTTACTGATGATTTAAGTTGGAGTCAAAAGTCTTGGTTAAATAATAATCAAGAAGCTGAAAATAATATTTACGAATATCTTGAAAGCCAAGTAACTGATCCTTTAGCTAACGAATATTCTAATGAAACTGTAGCGTTTGCTGAAGAGTTGATAGATTTGGCAAATAATGAAGAAGATGAAGAATTAATTTCTAATCTTATTAATTTATCTATTGTAACAAAACAAAATGGATATTTTGAAAATTCATTTGATACTAATTATTATAATTTAATTAACCCATACACAGAAGTAGATACTCAAGCATATAACCCTTTATGGTCGGTATATTTCACAACACAATGTGCTATTGCAAGATATAAACTATCTCAAGAACCAGGGTGGAATAATTTACATCCTTGGGTGCAAGATGCAAAAGTATATTGGGAGGCTTCAAAAGAAATGCTTCATTTAGGTTTAGACCTAATTGGTTTAGTCCCAGTTGTTGGTGAAGTAGCGGATTTAACAAATGGCGTAATTTACACAATTGAGGGTGATGGATTAAATGCAACATTAAGTTTTGCCTCAACAATACCTATTGCTGGTTGGTTTTCTGCTGGTGTTAAGTTTGCAAAAAGAGCCGATGGTTTAGCTTATACTGTTAAAGCTGCTAATAATTTAATATCTTTCGGTGCTTACAATAGTAAAAAGTTCCGACAAGTTTGTGGAATTGCATTAGGTGATGCCACAAAACAAGCACATCACATAATACCAAGAGGTTCACAAATAATTGAACACGAAGTGGTTCAAAGAGCAGCTAAAGCAACCACAAATCAAGGTTTTCATATAGACCAAGCATTAAATGGTATTGCTGTTGCAACATGGAGAAATCAACCAAATCACCATCAATACAATAATAAAATTTATGATAAATTACAGTTTTATATCCAACAAAATCCAAATGCAACCCCAACGCAATGTTATAATCAATTAATGATTATTTTGAATCAAGCTAAACAAGCAATTATTAATAACCCAAATGTACATTTGAATAATCTAAATTTTTAAAATGAAGTTTTTTAGAATCAGATATACTTTAGACCCTAAAGTAAGAGGGTGTCAAAATGAAACAATAAAAGATTATAGATATTATGGAGATGTTTATGATCCAAAGTTTATAGGCAGAATAAATTTTGAAAAAGTAGATTTTAATCCTATTCCTGTTAGTCCTATTTTGTATGCTAAAGCAAAAAAAACTGATTTAATTCAAGAAGGTGGACAATTATCAGGTAAAATAGTGATAAGTACTAAACTCAAAAATCTTCTTCAAAAAAATGATTATGGTATGCAATATTTTCAAAATTCAATTATTCATAATGAAATTGAAGATAATACATATTGGGTAGTCAGCCCTTACCAAACATTGGATGAAAATATTGATTTTTTGAATAGTTGTATAATATACGAAAAAAAGAAAGATGATTTTGAGATTTCCTATCAAGTAGAAAAAGTTAATATTATTATTAATTCTTTTACTGAGTATAAATCAAAACTAAAAGAAGTAATTAGTAATGATGAGATTATGTATATCGAAAAAGCAGAATTATTAGAAAACTCAATTGAAGTTGATTTTTTTTCTTTGAAGCATTTAATTGGCGGAAATTTTTATGTCTCCGAAAAACTTAAACAAGAAATCGAAGTTGCTGGTTGTACTGGTATCGAATTTCAACCCATTGAATTAGGTTATAACGAATGGGTTGTTTCTGGTGGTGAAAGAGAAAAAATATATGGAAAAATTTAATACAGCCTACAACCACAGTTTGTAGCAATAGTGGCTTTCAGAATAAACTGAAAGTCACTATTGTAATTGTAAAGGTTTGTTATAACCAAATGTTTTGTTACATTTAACTATT
>CAZCIV010000501.1:0-2138 GCA_964498595.1 uncultured Flavobacterium sp. | reverse complement strand
CTAAAATTGGAAACGATAAAGTAGTTTTAGGACTTTCGGGTGGTGTAGATTCAACAGTAGCTGCGGTTTTATTGAACAAAGCAATTGGAGAAAACTTATATTGCATTTTCGTAAATAACGGATTATTACGTAAAAACGAATTCCAAAATGTACTAAATCAGTACAAAGGAATGGGATTAAATGTAAAAGGAGTGGATGCTTCGGCACGTTTTTTGGATGCGTTAGCAGGGTTAGATGATCCAGAAGCAAAACGTAAAGCCATTGGAAAAGCGTTCATTGAAGTTTTTGATGATGAAGCACATCAGTTAACCGATGTAAAATGGTTAGGTCAAGGTACTATTTATCCAGATGTTATCGAATCAGTTTCGGCTACGGGTGGACCTTCGGCAACGATTAAATCGCATCATAATGTAGGAGGATTGCCAGATTTTATGAAATTGCAAGTGGTAGAGCCTTTACGCATGTTATTCAAAGATGAGGTTCGAAGAGTAGGAAGAAGTTTAGGAATCGACGAAGAATTATTAGGACGTCATCCATTCCCAGGACCTGGATTAGCGATTCGTATTTTAGGTGATATTACAGCTGAAAAAGTGGCTATATTACAAGAAGTAGACGCGGTATTCATCAACGGATTAAAAGAACACGGTTTATATGATAAAGTATGGCAAGCAGGTGCTATCTTATTGCCAGTGAATAGTGTAGGAGTAATGGGTGATGAGCGTACCTACGAAAAAGTAGTGGCTTTACGTGCAGTAGAATCTACGGATGGTATGACAGCAGATTGGGTGCATTTACCGTATGAGTTTTTAATGAAAGTCTCTAATGAAATTATAAATAATGTTAGAGGAGTAAACAGAGTGGTTTATGATATTAGTTCAAAACCGCCTGCAACGATAGAATGGGAATAAAATAAATTTTTCAAATTCGACATATAAATTTCAATAGCAATTATTTTTATTCTATTTTTACGATATAAATTGCTATTGAAGTTTTTTGTTTTTAAATGGTTAAGAGTATTATGAAAAGAATAGTTTTTCTTATTTCTTTATTTCAAGTTTTTACTTTGCATCTTCAGGCTCAAATAAAGCATGTGGTTGCTAAAGGAGAAACGGTTTTTCAAATTGCTAAGAAATATGAAGTAACGCCATACGATATTTATCGTTTAAATCCAGATGCGAAGGAAGGTGTTAAGGAAAATGTGACTTTATTAATTCCAAAAGCAACTTCTGGGAAAGCGGTTCTTCATGTTGTTGGTGAAAAAGAAACACTTTTCGGAATCGCAAAAAAATACAATATTTCGGTTTCGGATTTAGAAACTTGGAACAAAGCTACGCTTCAAAACGGTTTGAAAAAAGGACAAGAAATTTTTGTTTCAAAACCTTCAACATCACAAGTAAAAACTTCAATCGTTTCAGAAACAGAAGTTAAACAGAAATGGGTTGTTAAAAAAATGGTATCAAATTATGAAGTGCAACCAAAAGAAACACTTTACAGTTTATCTAAAAAATTTGATATTAATCAAGAAGAGTTAATTAAATTAAATCCAGATTTGCAAGACGGTTTAAAAATAGGGATGATTTTAAAAGTGCCTTCAAGTGGAACTAGAACTTTTCTCTCAAAAACTAAAGATTCGGTATTAGTTGCTAAAAATAAAATGAATTTAATTGCTTCTGTTGATAAGTCGAAACAAAAGAACTTAGTTTTGTTGTTGCCTTTCAATATGAATAAAATTGAAACGGATTCGGTTAAAACCAAAACAGAGCAATTAAAAACGAATAAATTCTTAAATCTTACATTAGATTTTTACGCAGGAGCACAAATGGCGATTGATTCGGCTAAAGTATTAGGATTACCTGTAAATGTTAAGGTTTACGATGTAGAAAGTACAAAATATTCATCAAATGTAGCTTCGATTATTTCTAAAAACAACTTTGAGAATGTTGATGTGGTGGTTGGACCTTTTCAAAACTCGGTTGTAGAAACAACAGCACAATTGTTAGAAAAATACAATGTTCCAGTGATTTCTCCATTGTCGAAAGAACGTGGTTTGCCAATGGATAATTTATACTATTCAATTCCCTCGGAAGATTTGTTGAAAGCTTCGATGTTCAACTATTTCAAAGAGAAAAACGGAAATG
>CAZCIV010000500.1:0-2153 GCA_964498595.1 uncultured Flavobacterium sp. | reverse complement strand
TCCATTTTCAAAACTTCTTGCATAATTTCATTTTGAAAATCACCAATCGCCATGGCTTCTGAATAAGGTTGTAAACTGAAAGTTACTCTACTATATAACGGCATCCATTTTTCTGGATGTTTATCGGAAAACCATTTTTCAATTTTCTTTTGTAATAAGAAATTTGCATCCGCAGTTTTGGCACTCATTTCTTCAAAATTTCTTCTGGAAAGCTCGGCAATAGCATCAGCATTTGGCTTTCTTGAAATTTCGTAAGCTTTAAAAATTCGATCCCAATCATCACCATATTGTTGCATTAATTCATTCAGAATGGTAATATCTTCAAAGCCTGCATTCATTCCGTGACCGTAAAAAGGCACAATCGCATGCGCAGAATCACCAATTAAAGCAATTTTATCGTTAAATGTCCATGGGAAACATTTCATAATCGCCAAATAACTGTTCGGATTTCTGAAAAAATCACGCACTAAATCTGGAATTACATCTTTTGTATCTGGAAAATAAGTCGCGAAAAACGAAACTAATTTCTCTTCATTAGTTAATGATTCGAAAGAATTTTCGCCTTCAATCGGCATGAACAAAGTACAAGTAAACGAGTTGTCTAAATTAGCCAATCCCATCAACATGAAATTTCCTCTTGGCCAAATGTGTAAGGAATGAATATCAATTTTTGGCGAACCATCAGCATTGGCTGGAATATGTAATTCTTTATAACCAATTTTCATGAACTCTTGCGAATAATCAAACATCGATTGACGTTGCATTCTGTGTCTAATTCTCGAAAAAGCACCATCGGCTCCGAAAACTTTATCGTATTTTAACTCAGTCCACTCGCCTTGTTCGGATTCGCCTTCCCACAAAGTTGCGGTGGCTAAGGTTACATCCCAAATTTTACGTTCGAAAAAGAATTCTACACCTTCAGCTTCAGCTAAATCCACCATTTTTCTATTCAAAACGCCTCTTGACAATGAAAAAATAGCTTCACCTTCTTTTCCGTAAAATTGATAATTTAGTTTTCCATCTTGTAAATGAATCGCTCTTTTATCCACTGGAATTCCGATTTTTCTAATTTCTTCATCTAAACCGACATCTTCCAATGCTTTCCAACCCCGATTAGACATCACCAAATTAATGGAACGACCTGAAAATTCAACCGTTCTAATATCGGGACTTCTGTCGAAAACATGTACTGTATGTCCGGCTCTTTTTAAATAGATTGCCAATAAAGTTCCTACTAATCCTGAACCTACAACAGCAATTTTTTGTGGCGTTTGCATGAAGACTTTTGTAAAAATTTGGACTGCAAAAATACAGAATAATAAATTTCTAAGCCCGACTTTTATTAGATTTTTGATTTTGAATTTAAATTTTGTTTAATTATTTTTAATATTAGTTAAACAAAATGTATCTTTGAATAAAAATTGCTATGAAAAAGATTACGAAAGACGAATTGTTCTATATGTCAAAAGTCCCTCGACTGAACTTAGTCAATTGTGTTACTGGTTATAAATCCGCTAATTTGATTGGAACAGTTTCAACTGAAGGCGTATTAAATATTGCCGTTTTCAGCAGTGTTACACATTTGGGAAGCGAACCACCCTTGCTAGGATTTATTTTAAGACCCACAACAGTTCCAAGAGACACTTATAAAAACATAAAAGAAACCGGATATTTTACTGTAAATCATATTACCGAAGAAATGATTGCCGATGCACATCATACATCCTCAAGTTATGACGAACATATTTCAGAATTCGATAAAACGAACTTAGAACCCGAATTTATAGACCATCACAAAGTACCTTTCGTAAAAGGAAGTCCTGTACAATTACTTTGTAAATATGTGAACGAATACAAAATTGAAGAAAACGATTGTATTCACATTATCGCTTCTATTGAAACTATTTATGCGGATGAAAACCTTTTTCATGATGACAATTGGATGCAATTGGATAGAGGAAATGTAGTAGCTATTAATGGTTTAGATGGTTATGCTGTTCCGAAACTATCCGACAGATTTCATTATGCGCGACCAGATAAACCTTCAACTTCGATGTTATAATGGCGCATAAAAAAGTAAATCTTCCCGAAAAAATATGTAAAACCTGTCAACGCCCTTTTTCATGGCGCAAAAAATGGGAGAAAAATTGGGA
>CAZCIV010000499.1:1325-2164 GCA_964498595.1 uncultured Flavobacterium sp. | reverse complement strand
AAACATTACTTACAATTTCATTTATTTTATCAGCAATCACAGGTTTTGCTCAAGCAACTTGTGATACTGCGATTCCATTAACAACCAATGGTACTTATACTACAGGTTCTTTTACAGGTAGTACTTACAGAGTTGTTTGTTACAATACTTTTACCAATCCAGGAGCAGTTTGGTACACTTTTACAGCACCTAGTAATGGAGAAATAACTATTTCTTCTAACTTACCTTCTAATGATGGTATTTTAAAAAGTAATGATACTAGAATCAGTGTAATGTCAGGAACTTGTGGAGGGACTCTTACTTGTTTGATAGGAAATGATGATGTTTCCGATACTAATTATCTTTCTACTGTTACGAATATACCTGTAATAAGCGGAACTACCTATTATTTTCAATGGGATAATAGATGGTCGAATCTTTCTTTTGATTTTAGTTTTACTTTCACTGCTGTTTCTTGCGCAAGACCTACAGTTGTTTATTTACCTGATTATTTAAGTACGTCTTCTGCTGATTTATACTGGGATCAAACAGCAACAACCCCTTCTGCAGGTTATGATATTGATTGGAGTTACAACTTTTTAACCCCTGCAGGAAGTGGAACATTAGTAAATGCTCCTGCTGGTGCGTTACCTTATTCTACTACAAACCTTTCTGGCTTAAATCCATCATCAAATTTAAGATACTTTTTGAGATCTAATTGTGGTACAAGTCAAAGTACTTGGTCTGGGCCTTATTATGCTTATCTTCCAGTTACTTTACCATATAGTAACAATTTTGAAAATGCATCTAATAACAATACTGATGGTTTTGATGGTTTTCAAATAATCACTACCAATGGA
>CAZCIV010000499.1:0-1315 GCA_964498595.1 uncultured Flavobacterium sp. | reverse complement strand
CAATGGAACTTCTACACCTGCTAATTATGATGGTGATGGTGGTGCCGGTTCATCTATGTTTACAGGTAATAGCACAACAGCTAATTCAAATGCTAGAGCTTATTTCAGAGGAATGAGTTTGTCAGCAGGAGAAGTTGTTACAGTACAATTTAAAACTAGATTATACGGTACATCTCCAATGACTTTTAATTTAACTGTAGGTCAAGAACAAAGTGCAACAGGACAATCACAAATTGTTCAAAGTTACACTAATGCAAGTGCAGCTAGCTATACAACTCATACAGCTACATTTGCAGCGCCTACTGCTGGAATTTATTATTTTGGTATCCACAATAATACTCCATTAGCAACATCTCAAGCATACTTGTTTTTAGATTCTATTTCATTAACTACAAACTTGTCAGTTAATGATAATCAAATAACTAATATTGCTATCTATCCTAACCCAGCTACAAACGTTTTAAATATCTCTAACGTTAACAACTACGAAATCAAAAATATTTCAGTTGTTGATATCAACGGAAGAGTGGTTAAAAACGAATCAGGTGCTATGACTCAAATCAATGTTTCTGATTTAAACTCTGGTGTTTACTTTGTAACTATCGAAGCGGCAGAAGGAAAAACAACTAAGAAATTTATCAAACAATAATTTCTATACAATAGTCTAAATTAAAAACGACCAGTGTTTACTGGTCGTTTTTTTTCTTTTTGTCTGAATTCATCATTAGCATTACTGCGCCTACTAAACCAAGACACACAAGTGCAAAAACAATAATCATGATGAAAGTTCCGTTGCTATGCGAATAAAGTGGTAATAATAAATTTGCCATAGTTACAAAGGTTAGAATTTAAACAAAGATAAATGTAACCATTTATTTATTACCTGATAATTATCATGTAAATTTATTCGAGAAATTTAGCTTTTAGTTCAGCTGTTGGAATCATGCATTCCTCTTTTTTTCCATACCACTTATAGCGATTTTTTGCTACATAATCGTAAATAAAATCTCTAATTCCCGCAGGTAATATTTTAAAAACAGTAGCTAAAGTAAAAATGCCATTTAATCCCTTAGCAATTTCTAATGCAGCTGTTGATTTGTAATAGTAAGAAATTCCAGGTTCATACAAAACAATACTATCTGTATGAATTGGATTAATTCCAATGTGTTTTAGTATTTTTTGTCCTAATTCTGATTGCAATGCTACAAAACGGAACACATCTTTTTTATCATGTTTGATTACATATTGAACCGATGAATCACATAAATTGCAAATTCCATCAAATAATATGATTTTTTTATCTTGTGGTAAGTCG
>CAZCIV010000498.1:0-2168 GCA_964498595.1 uncultured Flavobacterium sp. | reverse complement strand
TTATCGATTACACAGATAGAGCAACTTGTATCATCTTTGGAGATGGAGCAGGAGCTGTATTGTTTGAACCAAACGCAGAAGGATTAGGTCTTCAAGATGAAATCTTAAAAAGTGATGGAATCGGAAGAGAATTCTTGAAAATTGAAGCAGGTGGTTCTATTCTGCCTCCTTCTGAAGAAACGGTTAAAAACAAACAACATTTTGTTTTCCAAGATGGAAAAACAGTTTTTAAATACGCTGTTTCTGGAATGGCAGATGTTAGTGAAAAAATCATGGAACGTAACAATCTGACTCATGATGATGTTAATTGGTTGGTAGCACATCAAGCTAATAGAAGAATTATTGATGCTACTGCAAATAGAATGGGATTAGATGAATCTAAAGTCTTAATCAATATACAAAAATACGGAAATACCACTTCAGCAACCCTTCCTTTATTATTGTCGGATTTCGAAAACCAATTAAAAAAAGGAGATAATATTATTTTTGCTGCTTTTGGCGGCGGATTCACTTGGGGAGCTATTTATTTAAAATGGGCTTACACTAAATAATAACAAAACTAAACTAAATCAAATATTATGGATATTAGAGAGATTCAAAACCTAATCAAATTTGTAGCAAAATCTGGTGCTACAGAAGTAAAATTAGAAATGGACGATTTTAAAATCACCATAAAAACTACTGCTGATGGTACAGAAAGTACTACAACTTATGTACAACACATGCCTATGGCAGCAGCTCCTCAGGTTGCGGCTCCACAAGTTGTAGCTAATGCTGCAGCGCCAGCAGCACCAGCGGCGGCACCAGCAGCAGATGACAATTCAAAATATGTTACAGTAAAATCGCCAATTATTGGTACTTTCTATAGAAAACCAGCTCCAGACAAACCAATGTTTGTAGAAGTAGGTTCAACCATTGGAAAAGGAGATGTACTTTGTGTAATTGAAGCAATGAAATTATTCAACGAAATCGAATCTGAAGTTTCTGGTAAAATTGTAAAAGTTTTAGTAGATGATGCTTCTCCTGTTGAATTTGATCAACCTTTATTCTTAGTTGATCCATCTTAATAAAGTTAGAAGTTAGCCCTTCGACGTAGCTCAGGATGACAAGAAGGTAGAATATCTATCTTTACAATTGTCTAATTGACACATTGTCTAATTATCTAATTAAAAAAACATGTTTAAAAAAATATTAATTGCCAATAGAGGAGAAATTGCACTTCGTGTAATTAGAACCTGTAGAGAAATGGGAATTAAAACCGTTGCAGTTTATTCTACAGCAGACGCAGATAGTTTGCACGTAAAATTTGCTGATGAAGCGGTTTGTATAGGACCACCTCCAAGTAACTTGTCATACTTAAAAATGTCAAATATTATAGCTGCTGCAGAAATTACAAATGCAGATGCTATTCACCCAGGATACGGATTCTTATCTGAAAATGCTAAATTTTCTAAGATTTGTCAGGAACATGGGATTAAATTTATTGGAGCTTCTCCTGAAATGATTGAAAAAATGGGTGACAAAGCTACGGCGAAGTCAACGATGTTAGAAGCAGGAGTTCCTTGTGTGCCTGGTTCTGAAGGAATTTTAGAATCTTTTGAAGAAGCAAAAAAAGTAGCAAAGAAAATTGGTTATCCAGTGATGATGAAAGCTACTGCTGGTGGTGGTGGTAAAGGAATGCGTGCTATATGGAAAGAAGAAGAGCTTGAAAAAGCTTGGGAAAGCGCACGTATGGAAGCTGCCGCAGCATTCGGGAACGATGGGATGTATATGGAAAAACTTATAGAAGAACCTCGTCATATTGAGATTCAGGTAGTAGGAGATTCGTATGGTAAAGCATGTCACCTTTCGGAAAGAGATTGTTCAGTTCAACGTCGTCACCAAAAATTAACTGAAGAAACGCCTTCTCCATTTATGACGGATGAATTACGTGAGAAAATGGGAACAGCAGCGGTTAAAGCAGCAGAGTATATCAAATATGAAGGTGCTGGAACGGTTGAATTTTTAGTGGATAAGCACAGAAATTTCTACTTCATGGAAATGAATACTCGTATACAAGTAGAACATCCTATTACGGAGCAAGTAGTTGATTACGATTTAATTCGTGAGCAAATTTTAGTTGCGGCTGGTGTGCCAATTTCTGGTAAAAACTACTATCCACAATTACA
>CAZCIV010000497.1:0-2170 GCA_964498595.1 uncultured Flavobacterium sp. | reverse complement strand
GTATGTTCTTCTAAATGCACTCTGATTTCTCCCGAAGTGTTTTTTTCCGCTTCAATAATCGCTTGAACAATTTCTTGTTCGTCAGCTTTTGATAAGAAATCTTCTGTTTTAGACATTATTTTTTCTCATTATTAAAGTCAAATTCTACGTCAACTGGTTTTTCAGCACCAGCAACTGCATCAAAATATGGTTTTTCTTTGTAGTTTCCTAAAAACATTGAATTAGGAAATACTAAAATATAGTTGTTATATTTTTGTACCGATTCATTGAAACGTGTTCTTGCTGTTAAGATTTGATTTTCTGTACTAGCCAATTCATCTTGTAATTTTAAGAAGTTTTGATTTGCTTTTAAATCTGGATATTGCTCCACAGTAACCAATAATCTTGACAAAGAACTATTCAAGTTTCCTTGCGCTTGATTAAATTGTGCTAATTGTTCTGGCGTAATATTCGTTGGATCAATTTTTACAGAAGTTGCTTCAGAACGCGCTTTGATAACCGCTTCTAAAGTAGATTTTTCAAAATCAGCCGAACCTTGAACCGTTTTAACTAAATTTCCAATAAGATCATTTCTTCTTTGGTATGAGGTTTCAACATTTCCCCATTCTTTATTTACTTCCTGATTTACACGAACGGCTCCGTTTTTAATCCCGATGTACCAAAATCCGATGATTAATAATAATCCTCCTGCTATTATCCAAGGCAAAAATTTTCTCATGTTTTTTAATTTTTTAAAAGTTTAATTAATAATTTATAGTTGATTTTTAATGGTGTTCAATTGTGCTTTAATAGTTTCTAGTTTTGAAATAATTTCGAATTTATCAAGCGTTTTCTTTTGATTTTCTTTCAGATGCGTTTTAGCTCCATCCAAAGTAAATCCGCGCTCTTTTACTAAATGATAAATCAATTGTAAATTCTTCACGTCTTCTGGTGTGAACATGCGATTTCCTTTGGCGTTTTTCTTTGGCTTTAGAATATCGAATTCTTTATCCCAAAAACGAATCAAAGACGCATTCACGTTGAACGCTTTGGCAATTTCGCCAATGCTATAATATCTTTTATTTGGTGTTAATTCTAAATGCATTTTTCAAATTCAAGTTCAAATTCAATTACAAGTTCAAAACTTCTGAAATCGTTAATCATCAATCTTAAATCGTTAATCCAACGATTGATTTTCTTGGTTCGCTAATTTTGAAATTTCTATATATTCTTTTGCCGAAATACTTCCATAATAGAAATTCAGCGGATTTACACGCTCTCCATTTTTAAAAACTTCATAATGCAAATGTGGTGCCTGACTTCTTCCTGTACTTCCTACATAACCGATAATATCACCACGTTTTACTTTTTGACCTGGACGACATTTATATTTACTCAAATGCGCATACAAGGTTTTATAACCAAAACCGTGATTGATTTCAATATGATTTCCGTAACCTGATAAGGAAGCATCTGCTTTGTATACTACACCGTCACCTGTAGCGTAAATTGGCGTTCCTGTTCTTGCTGTGAAATCCATTCCGTAATGGAATTTTCTAATTTTCGTAAATGGATCACTTCGATAACCATAACCTGAAGCCATTTGTTTCAAGTCTTCATTTTTAACCGGTTGAATTGCAGGAATAGCGGCTAATAATTTCTCTTTTTGCTTGGCCAAAGCCACAATTTCATCCAACGATTTCGACTGAATTACCAACTCTTTCGTTAAAATATCCACGCGTTTTGTCGTGTTTTCCATTAACTCTGAATTATTGAAACCTTGTAAATCTTTGTAACGGTTAACGCCTCCAAAACCTGCTTTTCGTTCTTCTTCAGAAATAGGAGTCGTATTAAAATATATTCTGTAAATATTGTTGTCTCTATTTTCTATGGCTTCTAAAACTTCATTCATTAAATCCAGTTTTTTATTCAAAACTTTATAATTTAAAGCCAAAGCTTCAATTTCTCTTGCTTGAATTTTATCTTTTGGTGTTTCAAAATAACTTGTATTAATCAAAAGCACAAAACTCAAAAAACCAAACAATGCCGAAGACAATAAAAACAGCATTACGTAGGCGAATTTCTTTCTCTTTTTAGGCAGAATGCGCTTATATGCTAAATTTTCTGAATCGTAATAATATTTTACCTTCGACATATATGAAAATATACTATTTTTGTGCCAAATTTATTG
>CAZCIV010000496.1:0-2181 GCA_964498595.1 uncultured Flavobacterium sp. | reverse complement strand
GCCGTGTAAGCCGCAATTAAGAACAACAATCCGAAATACGAACCAAGCGTACTTCCCATATCAATATTGCCTTGCGGATTTCCAAAATGCGAAATCGTCAATACATAAATAATCGTTGGAACAATAGCTAAAATGATTAACACTAAAGCACCTAAGAATTTTCCGTTTACGATGTCCCAATTCGAAAGCGGTTTGGTAAATAACAACTCAATCGTTCCTTGTTTTTTCTCATCCGAAAAACTACGCATGGTTACGGCAGGAATTAAGAAAATTAAAATCCATGGTGCCAATTTGAAAAACGGACTCATATCGGAAAAACCCGAGTTTAATATGTTGAATTCGCCTTCAAAAACCCAAAGAAATAATCCGTTGAGTAAAAGAAAAATCCCGATGACTAAATACCCAATCGGCGAACCAAAAAAGGATTTTATTTCTCGTAATAATAATGCTTTCATTTATGTTTTTTATTTTTTGTTTCAGGTTTCAAGTTTCAGGTTTATTCCCATTACCCATCACCAATTACCCATTACCTAATCTAATGTTACCAATCTATCCACACTCCAAGCTTCTGGTTTATCGCTAAATAAAGTTTTTGTGTATGTCCAAACGCCATCAAACAAAGCTGATTTTCTGTAATTCTCTAACGCTTCTTCGTTTTCCCAATAACTATAAGTAAAGAAAATACGTTTGTCGTTTTTGTCTTGATACAATTCTAAGAAACGGTTTCCTTCGAAGTTTCGTATGTGGTGTTTCACTTCTTCAAAATTATTTAAAAAAGCTTCGATTTTATCTTCGTGAAAACGCATTTTTACAATTCTTATGAACATATTTTTATTTGAATTTAATGGATACCGCATCTCTAAAATGCAATCCTAATAAGGTAGCTGCCGAACCTACTGTTTTTGGATTACTCTTATATATCGCAATTTCTAAATAGCCGTTTTCATTGAATAACGCTAAGAAATCACCTTCTAAATCTTTTAATTGTTTTACATCAGAAACCGGAAAGTCGGAGTAGCTTTTGTGCAAACGACTGAACTTCTTGTTTTTGATTATGATTTCGAATTTTCTTCCTCTGATGGTTTCGTTGAATTGTCTTTGTGAAATATTAGTAACGCAATTTCCAAACGAATCGATATACACAATTTGTCCTTTAATTTCGCTTAAATCATCCGTAATCGATGAAGTCAATACACTTACCGGTTTCAACGATGAAATTTCCTTACCAATTACATTCAACAAACCACCTCGTGCAATATGACAGGCCACGGCTACGAAAACATCCATATCGCTTGCGTCAATATTCAATCTGTCGTGGATGGTAATGGCCACCATTTTCTGTGGAATTTTCTTCTGAATCAAAGAATTTAAAATTCCGTTATCGGCACAAATGAAATAATGATCGTCCCATTGCATCGCAATATGTTGGGTATCGCCCACGCGTTCACTATCTACTCCTATGATATGAATCGTGCCTTTTGGAAAGTTTCGATAAGCGGCTTCTATACAGTAACTCGCCTCTAAAGTGTTAAACAAATCAATCTCATGCGAAATATCTACAATAATCGCTTCTTTGTGTTCCGACAATATTTTGCCTTTCAAAGCGCCTACGAAGTAGTCTTTGTGTCCAAAGTCGGTAGTTAAAGTAATTATTGACATTTTTTTGTTTATAACTTATTTGGAATGCAACAGTAGTTTTTACTAAATTTGATTGCAAAGCTACTATAATTTTAGCGTTCCAAAAATAATTAAAAAAAGAAAGCCTTTGAACGAAAGAATCATTGAATTAGTCGACATTGCTCCAAAAGAATTTTGGGGTGCGCAAGACGCTCATCTTGAAACTATTAAGAAGTATTATCCGAAACTTAAAATTGTAGCAAGAGGAACAACTCTTAAAGCTTATGGTGAGCCCGAAATCTTGGATGAGTTTGAAAATCGCTTTAAAAGATTGATGCATCATTTTACCCGTTATAATAGTATTGACGATAATGTTATATTGCGAGTTTTAGAAACGAGTCATCAACATGATGCCGAACACATGCACGAACGAGATAAAATTTTAGTGCATGGTGTAGGAGGAAAGTTAATCAAAGCCATGACGCCTAATCAACAAAAATTGGTCGATTATGTGCATAAAAACGATATGGTTTTCGCTATCGGTCCAGCCGGAACTGGAAAAAC
>CAZCIV010000495.1:0-2189 GCA_964498595.1 uncultured Flavobacterium sp. | reverse complement strand
ATGGGAAGCGTAAAAGCGAAGTTTGAAGCATTTGATTGGATTGTATTAGAAATCAAAGAAGGTAACAACATTGATGCTATTAAAGCGGGTTTAACTGAAGCGAAATCAAAATCAGGTAAAGGAAAACCAGTTTGTATTTTATTACATACTGAAATGGGGAATGGCGTTGATTTTATGATGCACACACATGTTTGGCACGGAAAAGCGCCAAATGATGAGCAATTAGCAAAAGGTTTAGCACAAAATGTTGAAACTTTAGGAGACTATTAAATAGTATTCAGTGTTCAGTTAAAAGTGTTCAGTTACAAGTATTCAGTAGAATACCATTAAATTTAAAACAAATGAAAAAATATATCAACCAAGGCAGCAAAGATACCCGTTCGGGATTTGGAGCTGGAATGACGGAATTAGGTCAAAAAAATGAAAACGTAGTAGCACTTTGTGCGGATTTAATTGGATCATTAAAATTTGATGATTTCAAGAAAAACCACCCAGAGCGTTTCTTTCAAATCGGAATTGCAGAAGCCAATATGATTGGAATTGCAGCTGGATTAACCATTGGAGGAAAAATTCCTTTCACGGGAACTTTCGCTAACTTTTCTACCGGAAGAGTTTATGATCAAATTCGTCAATCGGTAGCGTACTCAGATAAGAATGTGAAGATTTGTGCTTCTCACGCGGGATTAACGCTTGGAGAAGACGGAGCTACACACCAAATCTTAGAAGACATCGGTTTGATGAAAATGTTACCTGGAATGACCGTTATCAACACTTGCGATTATAACCAAACCAAAGCGGCTACATTAGCTTTAGCCGATCATCATGGTCCTGCTTATTTGCGTTTTGGTCGTCCAGTAGTGCCTAACTTTATGCCAGCTGACGAACCTTTCGTAATTGGAAAAGCCATCTTATTAAACGAAGGAACCGATGTTACCATTATTGCTACCGGACATTTAGTTTGGGAAGCTTTAGTAGCGGCTGAAGCTTTAGAAGCAAAAGGAATTTCAGCAGAAGTAATCAACATTCATACAATTAAACCTTTAGACGAAGAAGCGATTTTAAAATCGGTGAAGAAAACAGGTTGTGTGGTTACGGCGGAAGAACATAATATTATAGGTGGATTAGGAGAAAGTGTTTCGAGATGCTTAGTTCAAAACCATTTAGTTCCTCAAGAATTTGTAGCGGTTAACGACAGCTTTGGAGAAAGTGGAACACCTGACCAATTAATGGAAAAATACAAATTAAACAATCAAGCGATTGTTGAAGCAGTAGAAAGAGTTATCAAAAGAAAGTAATTGTTTATATTTATATCACACTGAACCTGATGCTTGTTTTTAGCATCAGGTTTTTTTCTTTACCATTTTGGGCTTCAGATGTTGTTTGTGTTAGTAAAAAAGAAAGGTCTATAGTGAAAGATAAAAATCTATGTATATGTGGTTGTGATAAGCAGCTTTTACAAGAAACGATTTAAAACTACTAATTTTACTTTAAGTTTTAAAACCACATAGAAACATAGGTAAAAAGACAACCATAGCTCATTTCTTGATTTCACATAGCTTTGAGTCCTAAATAAAGTGAAAAGCCTCTCTCTACATTCCATAAAATCTATGTTTCTATATGGTAAAATCATTCGTTTTTACCGCAATCTTTTGTACTTTAAATTTTGCAAAAGCTTTTTAAAATTACGCGCCGGTTTAAACAAGATTTTGGCACCTAGAATGGTGTTTTTATTTAATTTTTCTGGAGTATCGGTTCCAACGCCTTTTAGTGTTAATGCAAACGTTCCTAAACGATCGATTTTTACAATTTTGCCCTGAGCTAACTCTTCTCCAATTACCTGACTCATTCCCATGAGAACCCCATAACAATCAGCAACGGTAACTGTGCTTCGGCTTGCAATAATTTCGGCTAAATATTCTAAATTTACTTCTCCTTTGCTTACGGCGCAAGGATAATATTTGGTTTGAGGTGGCGATGCAATATTGTTTTGTTTGGGCACCATTTTAAATTCAATAGCCATATAACTTATTTTTTACTGAACAAAAATACAAATTAAACTGAATAAAAAATCTATTACTGTACAGCAATTATTAAATTTCCCTAGAGAAATTAGTTAAATACTCTAGGGAAAATTAATAAATACCCTAGGAAAATGATTTTATGATACGGAATAATTTATTTTATTAATT
>CAZCIV010000494.1:1792-2192 GCA_964498595.1 uncultured Flavobacterium sp. | reverse complement strand
CAATCGATTGATATTCTGTATCAATTATATTTTTGATTCTTGTGTAACCACGTTCGTCTTCCTTAGCTAAATGAAAAGAACGAATGAACTCATCAGAGAATTTTTTTGCTAAAGCTGATGATTTAGAAGAAAAGGCGTTGTTCCAATCGTTTAAAATTATATGTTTGATAGTATCATTACTGGTATTATTGTAGGTTAAAATTTGATTTACTAAAATTGTTTTGTCATCTGTATTAATTCGAACCAACATTTTTGATGAGTGTTGTGAATATATTACAGATGAAATCAGTAAAAATGTTATTTTGATGATAATTTTCAACCTTGAGAATATTTAGATTTAGGTGATTTACAAAGTAAGTAAAAAGTTTATGATAACAGCAAAATTAAAATTCTTTTGTGT
>CAZCIV010000494.1:0-1782 GCA_964498595.1 uncultured Flavobacterium sp. | reverse complement strand
AATATGTCTTAAATTGTGTCTTAACGTTGTTAAATTCGTGTGTTTTAGAATTTTAATTGTTATTTTTGTTAAAAATTAAATTTATGCCCCCTAAGTACTATTCCCTGTTAATCCTTTTTTTTGGATTTTATTCATTTGGACAAAATATAGTGATTAATGAAATCGACTCTGATACTCAGGGTTCTGACCAGTTAGAATTTGTGGAATTGAAGTCTACAACCCCAAATTTTTCATTGGATGGTTATGTCTTAGTTTTTTACAATGAAACCAATTCCTCGTGTTATTATGCTCTAGATTTAGATGGATATTTTACTGATATAAATGGAATTGCTCATTTTGGAAATAATCAAGTAACACCATCTCCTAATGGAATAATTCCAAATAATAGGATTCAAAACGGTCCAGATGTTGTTGCCTTATATTTGGGAAATGCTTCAGATTTTCAATTTGTATCTCAGCCTGGAACACTAGCTACAACCACAAATTTAGTGGATGCATTGGCTTACTCTAATAGCAATACAGCACCAAGTGATTTAATGGCTACTTTGGGTATTTCTGTTTTTACTAATGAAAATGTCACTTCAAGTGTACAAACTCATTCTATTCAAAGAAAAAATGATGGTACTTTTGAAGTTAAATTACCAACTCCAGGAAGAAATAATGATGGAACAGGAGTTAGTCTAAACTACATCTCGGTTTCAACTTCAATTCCAGTAATTACTGAAGGTGATAGTTTTAACTTTATATTTACTACAAGTCAACCTGTTCAAAATGAAACTTTAATTTTGAATTTTACGTTGAATAATGGCAGTTTTAATATGAGTGATTTCTCAGGAGGATTAACCGTTTCAATTCCTGTTGGGCAAACCACAGGTCAAACAGGTATAATTTTATTAAATGATGGTTTAGATGAAGGAGATGAAGAAATGAAATTAGTTTATCAGCCTTTACCATTTGGATATGTTGCAAACAATAATAATATTATCTACAGAGTTTACGACGCAAATTATGTGGTTCAAACTTATGGAACTCCAATTAATCCAACTTATGGGTTAGTTACACCAACAATTCCAACGGGGTATTATGATTCATTAGAAGGATTGTCAGGAAATGCTTTAAAGCAAGCGCTTCAAGATATTATTGCTAATCCAGCAGTTGTTCGTGCTCATAGTTATGGAGATATTTGGGAAATTTTACAAAGTGCAGATGTGAACCCTGCAAATAGTAATCAAGTTTGGATGCATTATGTTGAAGCACCTAGAGCCAAGTTAGATAGACAAACCGAAAGTAGTGGTATAGGGAAATGGGTTAGAGAGCATGTGTTTGCTCAATCAAGAGGTGGTTTTTCTGGTGGTACCTCTTCTACGGCTGATGGTATAAATGTTTGGTTGCCTACAAATGCAAATGATATTCTTTCGGCTCATGCTGATGCCCATCATATTCATGCTGAAGATGGATCAGAAAACGGAGTTAAAAGTAATCGAGATTTTGGTTCTGATTATAATGGACCTCCTACTACTCAAGGCAAATGGAAGGGCGATGTAGCACGAGCATTATTTTATATGGTTGTACGATATAATGGGTTGAGCTTAGTTAATGGAAATCCACCAGACGTATCAAATAATATGGTTATGGGAGATTTAGCATCATTATTGTCATGGCATACTTTAGACCCTGCTGACGATTTTGAAATGAATCGAAACAATTATATCTACACTTGGCAAATGAATCGTAATCCGTTTATTGATCATCCTAGTTTAGCAGATTATATTTTTGGAGCGA
>CAZCIV010000493.1:0-2197 GCA_964498595.1 uncultured Flavobacterium sp. | reverse complement strand
AAATCCTACTATTACAGGAACATTATATACAACTCCTACGCGTACTACTTTTGGTAATTTTGAGTTGGGAGAAGTAAAGAAAACCATTTGGAGGCAAACAGGTTGGGATCCACTTGCCCCTGATGTGTACACAGATGCTGAGATTGATTGGCCTTACACAACGGCTTCAAATGGAGGAGGGTTTTCCTCTAACAGCTTAGTTATTAATAGCGGACAATCGCTTGAAATAACGGATGGTTTTTCTGTAACAGTGGCTAATGAAATTATAAATAATAGTTCGGCTAGTAGTGTAACAGTTGATAATAATGCTAATTTAATTCAGTTAAACGATGGTATAAATACGGGAGCTATAACAGCAAAACGAAACTCAGCTCCAATGATTCGATTGGATTATACTTTCTGGTCATCCCCAGTTTTAGGACAAAATGTTTATGCTTTTTCTCCGTTAACACTAGTTAACCGTATTTACTTGTTCAGTACCCCTATCAATTATTATACGACAAATGGCTTAAGTTCGTTAACTACTTTTGCACCCGGAGTAGCTTATGTTATTAGAGCCCCTAATAATTATTCTTCATCAACTCCAACTGTATACAATGGTATATTTACGGGTGTTCCAAATAATGGCAATTATACCTTTACTTTGAACACATCAAGTTTAGGATATAATGGGGTAGGGAATCCTTATCCATCCACTATTGACGCGACAAGTTTTGTAAATGATAATAGCAGTGTGATTGACGGAACACTTTATTTCTTCGCTCACACCGGAACAGGAGAAGAAGCAGGTCAATTTGCCTTATGGAATTTATCAGGTGGAACGGCAGCAGCAAGTGCCCAAAATTCTCCAGGTACAACTGTAGCCCCAAATGGAACTATTCAAGTGGGTCAAGGATTTATTGTGAAATCATTACCTACAGGAGGTTCTTTGGTTTTTAAAAATACCCAAAGAATACATGATACTCGAAATCAGTTTTATCGTTCTAATAGTATTCCATCTGTTTCTAATGCTTCAGTAATTGAACGTCATCGCATGTGGTTAAACTTATCAAAAATAGAGAGTTCTGGAGCGGCTCGAATGATGAATCAAATGATGGTGGCATATGTGTCTGGAGCTACTAATGACGTTGATAGAGGTTTTGACGGACTATCATACACTTCTTCGGGTACTTTATTAGCATCACGATTAAATGGAAAAAATTACAGCATTCAAGGTCGTGCTTTACCTTTTACTTCTACCGATGTAGTTCCACTAGTTTTTAAAACTACAACTGTAGGTACTTTTGAAATCAATTTATCAAATGTTGATGGTTTATTTACAAGCGCATCACAACCAGTTTACTTATATGATAAGACATTGGGGCGTTATCATAATCTGAAAACAACGCCTTATCGATTTACATCTGAAGAGGGGACATTTGATTTGCGCTTTGAATTGGTATACCCCAATATGACTTTAGGGATTAATGATTCTGGTCTAACAACTTCAGTCGTTTATGTTTCGAATGATGTTTTACACATTGAATCTCTTACAGAGGCAATTGAAGAAGTTAGAATTTTTGATCTTGCAGGGAGGTTACTTTTAGATAAGTACCAACTAAACACGCTAGCTTTCAGTGCTGACAAACTACCATTTCGTGATGTAGTTTTGTTAGTTCAGTTTAAAACTGTATCTGGTGCTGTGGTAACCCGAAAAGTGAAGTTTTAAAGCCTTAATTTATTAAAAATTATACATTAAATTTAAAATTTAAATCAGAAAAGGTCTTTACTTTTATAGTAATTCCATCCCAAATCGTTTTCTAATACATGTAACATGAAAGTATATAGTAAGAGTTTGTTTTTTTTGTTTTTTTTATTTTTGATGAGTGCGGAAATTTTTGCTAATGAACCACCAGCACCTCCAGATGATAATGATCCGCTTGATTTACCACTTGATGACTTAGTTTTTTTGTTTGGTGCAACTAGTATTTTGTATGCTTTTTTTGTGCTTAGAGCAGATGAGGAGAAAAGTTGATTTTTTATGTGGAGTAGGATATGAAATATAGGCTCAATTTATTTGAGTCTTTTATTTGTAAGCTAATTATACAGAATTAGTTAAGAATTAAAATAAACAATCTAAAATATCGTTATTGTTGATAAATTTTTTTATTTTCGTTTTTTTATTTTTAATTTTATGAAAACTATAACATCATTTTTA
>CAZCIV010000492.1:0-2201 GCA_964498595.1 uncultured Flavobacterium sp. | reverse complement strand
ATTTCTAAAATCACCCGCTGCAAAAAAATGCTACGCAATTGATGTTAACAGTCGTTTTGAGAAAAAACCTGGAATCAAAAATAAAATCAAATTACAAAAATTTAAAAAATTGCTATATGAAATATAATGTTGATGAAAATGGATTTTACGGCCAATTTGGAGGCGCTTTTATTCCTGAAATGCTATACCCAAATGTGGAAGAATTAAAAGAAAACTATCTTAAAATAATGGCCGAACCTTCTTTTCAAGAAGAGTTTAACGACTTGTTACAACAATTTGTAGGTCGGCCAACGCCTTTGTATTTTGCCAAACGTTTATCCGAAAAATACAATACCAAAATCTACTTGAAGCGAGAAGATTTATGTCACACTGGAGCACACAAAATCAACAACACCATCGGTCAAATTTTAGTTGCCAAGCGTTTAGGTAAAACCAGAATCATTGCCGAAACTGGCGCTGGCCAACACGGTGTAGCAACAGCAACCGTTTGTGCTCTAATGGGATTAAAATGCATTGTGTATATGGGTGAAGTCGATATCAAAAGACAAGCACCAAACGTAGCTCGTATGAAAATGTTGGGCGCAGAAGTTCGTTCGGCAACATCGGGCTCAAAAACCTTGAAAGATGCTACAAACGAAGCTATTCGTGATTGGATTAATAACCCAATTGATACGTTTTATATCATCGGTTCTGTGGTTGGACCTCATCCTTATCCTGATATGGTGGCATGTTTTCAAAGTGTGATTTCCAAAGAAATTAAATCCCAACTTTCAATACAAGAAGGCAAAGAAAACCCAGATTACGTAATTGCTTGTGTGGGTGGCGGAAGCAATGCTGCTGGAGCTTTTTACGAATTTTTAGATGAAGAATCGGTAAAATTAATTGCTGTTGAAGCGGCTGGACATGGCGTTGATTCTGGTGAAAGTGCTGCGACATCTGTTTTAGGAAAAATCGGAATTATTCACGGAAGTAAAACCTTATTAATGCAAACTGAAGACGGACAAATTACTGAACCTTATTCAATTTCAGCAGGTTTAGATTATCCCGGAGTTGGTCCGCTTCATGCTCATTTACACGATACTAAAAGAGCAGAATTCATTGCAATAACAGATTCCGAAGCCATGCAATCTGGATTAGAAGTATCAAAAACAGAAGGGATTATTCCAGCAATTGAAACGGCTCATGCTTTTTCGGTCTTAGATAAAAAACAATTCCAGCCAAATGATATTGTTATTATCAACTTATCAGGAAGAGGCGACAAAGATTTGAATACGTATATCAATTATTTTAAGTTTAGTGAATAGTAATAAGTGAAAAGTGATTAGCTAAAAACTTACATGAACTTTTAGAAACTTTATAAAAAGTTAGTATATCAACTTATATGACTTATATGACTTATATGTTTAATAAAATCATTGCACACTTAGCGAAAAACTTTACGTCTTTGCGTTAAAACCAAAAATCATGAACAGAATCAACCAAAAATTACAAGAAAATAAAAAACTGCTTTCCATTTATTTTACAGCAGGATTTCCAAAACTAAATGACACCATTTCCATTATTCAGGAATTGGAAAAAAACGGTGTAGATATGATTGAAATTGGGTTGCCTTTTTCCGATCCGTTAGCCGATGGACCAACTATACAAGAAAGCTCAACTCAAGCAATTGAAAACGGAATGACAACTTCGTTCCTATTTGAGCAATTGAAAGATATTAAAAAATCGGTTCAAATTCCTTTAATTATAATGGGTTATTTTAATCCGATGATGCAATTTGGAATTGAGAAATTTTGTCAAAAATGTGCTGAAGTTGGGATTGATGGTTTAATTATTCCTGATTTACCATTATTCGTTTTCGAAACCGAATACAAATCGATTTTCGAGAAATATAACTTGAAAAACATCTTTTTAATTTCTCCACAAACTTCAGTAGAAAGAATCCAACAAATCGATGCGATTTCCGATAGTTTTATTTATATGGTGAGTTCGGCTGCGGTTACGGGAAGTCAATCAGGATTTGGTTCAGAACAAATGGATTATTTCAAACGAATTGCTGATTTCAACTTAAAAAATCCGCAAATTGTTGGTTTTGGGATTAAAGATAAAGAAACGTTTCAACAAGCTACTCAACATCAAAAAGGAGCGATTATTGGAAGTGCTTTTATCAACTTTTTAAAACACAATCCGATTTCAGACATTTC
>CAZCIV010000491.1:0-2207 GCA_964498595.1 uncultured Flavobacterium sp. | reverse complement strand
TAGAAAAAGGAGCAATTATTAGGTTAGATAAATAAAAATAATCTCCAAATTCTCTTGTAGAAAATTTATACTCTATAACAAAACGATCTATAAAAGTGGCAATAGTAAAGGTTGCAATGGAAACGAAAAAATGAAAAAAAGTTGACCACAAGTTGATTTTTTTTTCACTAAAAATAAATTTCACTTTTAATAAAATAAATAAAATTGTACAAACACAACTAAATATTATATTAATAAAAATTGCATTTATTAAGCAATCAAAATCGTTCACATCAAAAAAGAAAAAATATAGCGTAACAATTAATAAAAATATTTTCCAATAATTTGCCACAAGTTGCGATAAAATATAATCTTCATTAAGCCTAAGAACATTATACAAAAATAGTAACAAAACAACACTGAGAGTTCCAAAAAAAAGAAGCCCGTTATTAATTGATATTATTGAAAAATAATTCTTAAAAAAAATATAGCTTAAAAAAGAGGAAATTAACGCTAGCGAAATGCTGAGAATTAGTTGTGATTTATGTATTTCTATAGTATTCTGTTCTCGTTTAAAAGAAAATCTTAAAAAACCTTGTTCTGTTCCTAAAATACCAAATAAATACATTACAGATATGTAAGTAATAACTATTGAATATTTTCCATAATCTTCATCGGAAATAATATCTTTTAAAAAAAAATTTGAAATAAACAAACAACCTGCACCTAACACAATAAACAATAAAGAAAGATGTGTAGTTAAATATTTTATCGTATGGTTGAAAGTTTCTTTCAATATTTTTAAAATTTAAAAGGTTAATTTCAAAGTAAATGAAATTAACCTTATAACGTAATGATTGTATAAAATAGTATTATTCTGTTTTATTCAACACAAGATTAGCAATTTGTGGATAAATTGGAGCTGCAGTTTCTAAATACGGATCATAATTTCCATTATCATCTTTCTTTAAAGCATACTGCTTAGTTTCTGCATCATAAACCATACATTGGTTGGGCTTAAAAAAATAATTTATCTTATCTTGCTCAATCTCAAATGATCTTCCTTGATAGTTAAGAATTATTTTTTTAATCTCAATAGGCTGATTGTTTTTAAATTCGTTTCTTCCAATATCAAATCGAAAATCATTAGGAATTACACCTTCATCAAAATTAAAAACTACTTTTTGAAAACCACTTTCGCCTGGAACAGTATTCCAAATAGCCTTATCTTCAACAATCCACTCATTAGTTCCATCTTTGTAATACAATATTAAATCTGTTGAGTCTTTTGTTTTAATATCAACAACGAATTGAAAAACCTCTACATTGTCTTCTTTAACTTTTTGATTGGTATTAGCGTCTCCTTCATTTTTACATGAGGTGAATAAAAATGAAAAAAGCAGGATTGAAAAACAGATTTTTTTAGTCATTTTAGTTATTTTTTTTTGCAAATTTAAATATTTATTATTTAATAATCAAACAAAACTTTTCCTCTAAAATTTTCATTTATTGATACTTCTAATGGTCTGTTTTTCAAAACCACATTCCCAGTACTGTAAATATCTCCTGAAATGGAGTTAATAGGAAACAATATCATATCATTTGAACCTCTGTGGTAAAATGTAATAGCATTAGCAACTAAATTTTCTCCGTAAAAAACTCCATTTCCCCATGAGAAAAAAACATGTAAATTTTCTGTCTGTCCCGTTATATAAAAATTAGAAACGTTATTATTTTCTACATAAAAATTAGTGCAATTTAATGCCAATCTAAAGTCTCCCGTTCCAGCACCATCACTAATATCTATTGAAAAAAGTTTTAAATCAGCGTAATTTAAAACACCATCACTTCTTATATCTTGATCTGTTTTAGAGTGAATTTCTGTTAAATTTGGAGCCGTTACATAAACCGTAGTTTGACCATAATCTCTAGCAATATTACACGTTGAATTGTCTTTTACAATAAGCATGTCACCATTTAATTTCACATCTAAATCACCAATAATATTATCTGATGTTACTACTTTAACTTCGTAATTTGGCCCTTCTTTAACCACTAAACCAACACCATCATAGACTTTAATTTTAGTGAAATTTTCAAGGGGAAATGTTTGGGTAATTTGATTGCCATTTCCTTTGAAGCAATCTTCAGAAATACCGCAGCTGCTCATTAGAATTAGTAGTAAAAAATATAAGGTGTACTTTTTCATATTTAGATTTCTCGACTTC
>CAZCIV010000490.1:0-2213 GCA_964498595.1 uncultured Flavobacterium sp. | reverse complement strand
AATTTTATGTTTTGGAAATAGTATTTCTAAAAATGGGAGTTGTGCAACAGCTACCCATGTTAGCCGTAGATTTTTTTACCAAATGTCTTCTAATTGGTCAAATAGATTTCCTTCATCATTTTGCTCTTCTTCTTTTCGTGAATTAACCAAGTAAAGTGTGTTTTTCGTTCTTGTAAGTGCAACATATTTTAAATTTTTTTCTTGAACTCTTTCCCAATCTTGTTGATTGTCGTTTTGAATTGGAAGTTTATCATAATCTAGAATAAAAACTCTTTCATTTTCTAAACCTTTAGCCTTATGTATTGTCGAGAGCCTAATTGCATTCGGACTCTCTGAAACCAAACTTTCAATTTTATTTATAAGTTCACTAATATTTTTTACTTCAATAAAAATTGTTGTTTGTCTTTTTAAAAATTCTATTCTCCTTTCGAGATAACTTATTTCTTCATCAACAAAATCCTCTCTTTGTGAAATGTTAGAAATCTTTTCTGCTTTTTTTGTGATAAAATGAGTGTTTCTTTTAATAACTTTTTCAAAAAAGTCATTATTGGACTTATAGACATCATTAGTGTTCAACTCTTCCTTTGTAAAAAGAAATCTTAATTCATTAAATAATGAAGTAACTTCTTCTTGGTCTATGTTTACTTTCTTGTCAGATTCTAATAATTCAAATAAAATTAGCGTCAATGGTGCTTTTGTCCTGCTAATTATTAAGTCCTTTTCTTTGACAATTTCAATTATTTTTTCAAAGTCGATTTTCTCAATTATTCCATTTTTTGCAGAAAACGGTTTTATGTCACTTCGGAAATTTTGTGCGAACTCAATTACATTATCGGGACATCTGAAACAAAACGACAGCGTCAACTTTACATGATTCTTCAAGAGATTTTCAATTCTTGAAAACGATTCAATATCTGCTCCTGTAAATCCATATATAGACTGATGCGGGTCTCCCACTGCTATTACTCTTCCATTCTTTTTTACATACTTCAATGATATTGCAAGTTGTGCCTTAGATAAATCTTGGCATTCATCGATAAATAAAATGTCAAATTTACGATTAGGATATAAATTAAAAATCTTTGGTAAATAAATCATATCTGTTAAATCGATTATTTTTAGATTTTGTGATATTTGATTCCCTTTTTCAATTAGAATTTGTGTACATTCATATAAAATTTTAATAATTCTAATCCATATTTTTTCGTTTATCTTTTTTTTATTGATGATTCCAAAATGATGAACCATTTTGTCAAAATCTTCGAAATTTTCTTTTGTTAATGTTAGTCTAAATTTATCAATACAATCATTTAGTTGAAATTTAAATCGCCTAATATTCTCCTTCAAAAGTCGCTCTTCATTTTCATTTTTTGGCTCAAGATTTATGTCATAAAGTTCAAGATATTTTTCTAAATATGAAGAAATTCTATTTTGTATGGCAGATTCAATTAATCTTGGATATTTTTTTTCTTCGACCGAAAATTTTAGTTCTGAATTTGATTTTAAAATGTCAAATCCCAATTGATGTAAGTTTTTTACTGTAATATTATTTTTTCCTTTTTTCGCAATTCTTGTAATAATTTCATCACGAATACTTTTATTAAATGCGCAAAACAAAAGTTCTTTTGAGTCATCAACAAAAGAAATACTTTCAATTATTGTTGATGTTTTTCCCGAACCTGCTACGGCATCAATTATTCCATGATAAGAATCAAATTTTACAAAATTATAAATCTTCTCTTGTTCTGGAGTTGGTGTCATTGATACGCTGTTTTTAAAATTACGGCTAACTCATAAATATACGCAACTTTCAAATATGAAGAATAACGATTAACTTATTGATTATTAATTAAAAATCTGCTTGTAAACGTTTGAATGAATTGCGTAATATGAGTTTCTGTTTATTAATTTCTAACAAATTTATACAAAATAAATTAAGTTAAAAAACTGAAATTTTATATTTTGCGATAATTGTGGATAATACATAAAAAAATCTATCTCTGTTTAAAAACCGAGCCATCGGGACCACCTGTGGTGGTAGAGTGTAGGAAACCATTTAACATAATCAATAATTATAGGTACCCAATGGGATTGCAAGTAATAGGGCTTGCGGAATGGAATGCAACATTTTTTTGCGGTTGCTATGACTATAATTTCGATTATGTAACTTGCTGCGGACAGCGGTGGTTTTGGAACCTTGACGACGTTTTTAA
>CAZCIV010000489.1:0-2215 GCA_964498595.1 uncultured Flavobacterium sp. | reverse complement strand
GTCAATTATTGCTTTTCAAGCCATGGGGCGGGTGTGCGATTGCGCATAACGTTTGGCAAATAGGCAAAGGCGCCTTCTCAAATATAAACGTTTTGGCGCTTTTGTTTATTTGCTGTTAGCGTTACTTTCCTTTCTACTGAATAGGTATTTAACGGTTGTTTCTAGATCTGCTTTCTCTAATTTTTCACGGTGGATATAACTTTCACGGCAAAATACTTCATCGAAAAGAGCCTTTAGAAAATTAGGAGCAATTTCCTTGGGTTGTTCGCCAACGGTTTTAGCTATTATATTCTTCGCGTAAATGGAGTCAATTCCTCTCTCTCTATATTTCCATTCGTATTCGCTATTGCATACTTTACAATTCATTTTGCTAACGCGAGCATCATTTTCTTTATCATAATATGAATCTTGAAAAGAAAGAAAATTATGTTGGAAATTTTGCTTTAACACCATGCTATCGTCAGAGCCTCTATTTTCGATGTAGTCAATTATTCTTGGGAAACTGCAATAGCATAATCCATTTAAATTCATGGTTTCTGAATTGATCTTGTCTCGAAACTTTTCGTGGGCAGAATCAAACTTTTGACGTGGAGTTTCAACATCCCAATTAAACCCTTTGCCTATTTTAAAGAGTCCCTGTTTTTTCAAATCTTTTCCACTGTAGACTTGAAATGTTTGTTCATTAATATAAACTACACCAGAAACCTTTACTGATGTTAATAATTCATCATTTTCAAAAGCCAATAGTTTAGTATTGCCAAGCTCATCTTCAATTTCAGTATCGAGTAATTTGGTGTTATTTGGATATCTAGCTAAAAGTTTCATGTAATTTTAATTAACGCTAACGTTTTGCAGCTTGGCGAAGTGGCGGATTTTGAAGCACTTGCCTTCAATTTAGCACTAATGTTCATTTGAAAACCAAATGTTCAATTTAGCACTGAACCCGCCATTTTGCCAAACTGCTGTTAGCGGTTCGGGCTTTTAGTATTCTATTCCAGGGTAAATTCTACTCTTCTGTTATTGGCTTTTCCTTCGGCAGTATTATTATTATCTATTGGTTGCGACTCCCCTTTGCCATCTGTAATAAGTTTTGAAGACTCAATTCCGAAGTTTTTTATCAGGAATGTTTTTACAGATTCAGCACGCTTCTTTGATAATATTAGGTTGTCCACATCAGTACCGTCACTATCTGTATGTCCTATTATTTTTATTGTCCCCTGAGACGATTTAATTGCATTTGCAGCCTGATTTAACGCTGGCCAAGATTCTGGCTTGATAACCGCAGAATTCACGTTGAAGTAAATAGCATTGGTTACAAATTTAGTTTCATTATCAATTTTTACTATTATAGATTCAAGTTCAGCTATCTTAAAGTTTGTAAAATACAAGCCATCTCCCCACATATTTGTTGCTAACATCAGCGTGTAAGGCGTTTTTGTAGGTAGTCCGTTAGGTAAGTCAATAAATTTTTTTTCGTCAATATAAACTTTAATGTGGGAGCCAACCCTTGATATAGAGATTCGGTGTATTTTTCCTCTTTTCCATCCTTTTATTATATTTTTTCGGTCAAGAGTTCTTTCTCCATCATAATTTTCTTTTGTCGCCATACAGTAAAGTAACTCATCTGACGGATGAATGTCTAATTGAATCTGGGGATTTGTATCAAAAGCTGTACTGTATTCATCTTTTACCACTTTATTTCCTACAATAGATAAAATTAATCCACTCTCCATCTCACTCATTTTTTCAAAATCAGCCCACATATCGAACTCAATGGTAAATTTCTCTGGTAAAGTCTTTACGTTTAATGGATAGAAAATTCCCCTTCTTGGGGTTTTAAGCCAAGCGGTGTTCTCATTATTAATTTTTCTTATTCCCGGTGACTCGATCTCATCAGACTGGTCATATTCGATAATTTTCCACTTGTTTAATCCAGAGGAAAAATCGTCATAAAATATTGTCTTAGTGCCTGCAATAAAGTCAAAGTTGCTATATGCTTTATTTTCTGCACTATTTATGTCTTCTTCTTGGGCAAATGAATACTGACCCACCAATACTAAACTGAGTGTAAAAAAGACAAATTTTAGTTTTTTCATTTTTATTAATTTTTTATGTTTTAAACTTTTGCCTGACCGCTAACGTTCTGCCAGCAGGCGATCGGCCCACCTTTCACGTCCCGATAGCTATCGGGATCGTTTTACCGAAGATAAAATAT
>CAZCIV010000488.1:0-2215 GCA_964498595.1 uncultured Flavobacterium sp. | reverse complement strand
TTGTTATATTTGTAATGGCTTGGTGTTGGTGCAACGCCACTGAGAGCAAGCCGCAAAACGTTACCACCAATGCTAATGACACGACACATAACAATCATACTGACAATAATTTGTTTGACATTTTCAATTCAGACAAAGGCTGACTCTTGGGTTGACCCATCTTGGAAAGAAATGTTGGACAGCTCAGAAGTTATTGCACTAATTCAATACACTACAAATGGCGACTTCAGAGCAAGTGCTAAGATTCTCAACATTTACAAAGGTCAACTAAAAATCGGTGACGAAATTTGGATTTCAGGTTTTAGTAATCGTTATGGCCCAATTGACAAGATGAGTAAAGGTGACAAATACTTGGTTTTCCTTAATTTATCTGAACCCTCCGAAAAGAGAATGGAATATTGGAATGAAGAACTTTTAAACAATCCGGAGCTTAAAGACTATGTAGAAGCATTAAAAACTAAGAAAGCATTTTATGTTTGGTCTCCGACATCAGGGGATTTAAAAGTTAAAGGTAAGAAAATCCAATATGACCTTATACAAACAACATACTATAAAAAGCAAAAATTTTATTCATTAACCGACTTTGAGTATTTTCTTAATGCAAAAGATAAAAATGAGCAAAGGAGCAAATTATGCAAGGAACTATTAGCTAAAATTAAGCCAGTATCTGAAAGCGAAGCAAGTGCTCAAAACTTAATGAAACTATATCTTTTGAATTATAGTGCTTATGACGATGTTTTTGATAAGTATTCAAAAATAAAAAATCCGTCCTCAAAATTTGCATTAGCACTTCTAATGGGCAACATCAATAATGAACAATCAAAGCAAGTTTTATTGACTTTACTTAAAGACAAACATAGCTTAGTTCAGGGCGAAGCAGTTCGGCAACTGTCAAAAAACTCTTCAAATGAAGTTGGTGCTGTTTTGTTACAGCAACTTAAAGATGCTAATCCATACAATTCTGGACCAAACAATATTATGAATCCAGTAATGAATCGAATTGATGGTGGGAAATCACAAATAATAAAAACACTCGGAGAAATTGGTTATAAACCTGCAATTCCCGAATTGCTAACAATGCTGGAAACAAAAGACGATGATGAATTTACACTTATTGTCGAGACATTAAGGAAATTAGAAACTAGAGAATATGCAACCTATATCAATAAACATCTTGATAACTTGGATGACAAAATGGTTCTTCAACTTTGTTTCATAATCAGTGACGACAGTCTTACGGAGTGTATTCCTTCATTAATGAATTATGTAAAAAGACACGACAGAACAGTTTGGCCAACTAAGGAATGTTCAATTTCAAAACACTTTGGTTTAGCTCATTTCAAAACAGACACTGTAAAACAATTTTTGTATTCAGACTTCATTGAACTAATGAAGATGCCAAACACAAATAAAGAATCCATTGACACTAAACAGAAATGGGTCAATGAATATATTTTGAGCTTCATAGATTTGGGTATTGATAAACCAAAAAAAAATCTATACGATTATATGTATGATTATTATGGTTTCAATTCATATTTTAAAACAAACCCAAAATATTTCCAAAGGAAATATGAATTCGAAGATTCTTTAGTAAAAACAGTTGAGAGAGTATTAAAGCCATTGGAACCTAATGTTCAGGTTACAGCCATCGCAATGATAGACAACGATTTTAATTTAGTGAATTACTCAGTTAAATATCAAATTGAGAAACCAGAGAAGTTTGATATGTGGGGAAAGAACAGGCTTGATACACTAAACCAAATTGTATACACCCAAACTTCAATTGATAAACAGCATTTAATCTGGTCAACAGGAAACTATACTGGGATGGACGGTGCATTCAACTTTGAAAGATTTGGCGACAACTTTATGGACAACTTCCTTGATTATATCTCGACATTTGCAGATAAGGATGATGTTATATTTATTGAAAACCTGAAAAAATACAATTACGCAAAGACCGACTACGAAAAGGAAAAGCTTGACAAATATTTACAAAAAGCAAAGACAAATTATGGACAATAAAAGCACTGGTGGTAACAGCACCTACAAGAAATTGGCGGTTCAGTGGTTTAATGAAGTTTTGTGCTTCGTATCAAGTTCAGTGGTGGCAGACAGTTTAGTGCTCCGAAATCGCCAACTTCTTGTAGCCGCAATCCGTTAGCTGCAAGGCTACACAACACCGCTAATAGACAAACATCCCTTGAAATAA
>CAZCIV010000487.1:0-2235 GCA_964498595.1 uncultured Flavobacterium sp. | reverse complement strand
TTGCATTTAACTAGTAAATATCATCAAATATATACAACTTTTTTTAACTTTAAAACTATTCATCAAGTTTTTTCTTACCTTTTATGTCAACCATCCGATCTAACGGACTCTGTATCCTATCAACAGCAGTTTTTGTTAAATGTGTATAAACAGTCGTGGTTTTTATGCTCGAATGCCCTAAAAATTGCTGAATGTAGCGGATATCCGTCCCGTTTTCTAATAAATGAGTCGCAAAACTATGACGCAACGTATGCACCGTAGCCTTCTTCTCTAAACCCGATAACTTTATAGCATTCCGCATCACTTGTTGCACACTTCCAGTACTGTAAGGCTCGCCCGCAAACTGACCCTCAAAAACATAATGTTTACCCTTATAAAGTTCTCTATAAAGCTGCAAAGAAGTAACAATAGAGTAGGGCAACATAACCATTCTGTCTTTCTTACCCTTAGCATTCTTAACATGAATTTTGTGTTCCTCAAATAAAATATCACTCCATTTCAAACTCACAATCTCACTCACTCTCAAGCCAGCACCATAACCTATCAACAACAAAAGCTTGTGTTTCGGATTATCTACAACTTTAAAAATCTGCAAGCATTCCTCCATTGTCAATACAACAGGCAACTTTTTCTCCTTCTTTGGTCGTGGAAGCACAAAACTATAGTCAACCTTTCCTAAAACTTGCTGATAATAAAATTGAACCCCATTCACCATACTATGTCCACTCGTAGCAGACAAGCCACGCTCCATCAAAGAGCCTAAAAAACGAATAATTTCATCCCTAGTAACTTCCTCAGGATTTCGAAACTCAAAAAAGCGTAAAAATTGAATAAAAGCACCACAATACGTTCGCAAGGTCGAACTACTATAATTCAAAGCCAATAAAGTGTCAATCATCTTACTTAAATAACTTTGAGCTTGCTCTGGAACCAAGTCCAGTAAGCTTTTCTTCGTTTTAGATAAGTCCAATTGTTTTTTATTAGGCAAATTTCGTTTGTCCAAATAATTCTTCGGAAGCAAAGAGGTAATAGTAATGCTAGAAGATTCAAACTGTAAATGCAAAGAATCCATCACAACAGGCGCAGCCGGAAGCAAATAACACCCCTTAATCTTACTGTAGCGCGCCATCGAAAAACGCTTTAATTTCTCATGAACCGCAACCATTTTAGGAACATGAACTTCCATCCAAGCCGCATCTTCTAAATGAGGCAAAACCCTAATATTCCCTTTACCAACAAACGAATCTTTAACAAAATAGTCCGTACCAAAAAACTCAGAAACGCCTAAAACCTTTTCCACTTCATGCTTCACAACTTCATTTCTAAAAACCATATAGCTTTTATAATTTCCGTTCCAATAAACACCCTTAGTTTTCAAAAGTTGTTTACTAATTTCATGATGAAAATGCATCTTAAAAACCCAATATTTACCAATACTTGGCAACAATTGTAACTTCAATTTATCCGAAGTTATCACAGTTGATTTATGTTCAGGATTACCCAAAGAAGAGCCTAACTGAAGAGCGCTTGAAGAAGCTATGGGTGAAAGGTCACGGTTATCAACACCGGTCACCATATTAGGAATAGAAGATTCAGTAACCACCACCAAATCCGGAAAATGAGAACGTAATAAATGATAAGAAGCCTTAGAATAATCCAAATACCAACACCTACGAGAACCACTATAAGTAGCGCCCAAACGTTTTAAAATGGCAATAATTTCAAAATCCTTATCAAAAAACACCCCAATGCGATAAGCACCATGGTGAAAAATCTTCTCAATACGTACACTTTTCATGGCAAATACAAAATTTAAATGGCTTATAATGATACAAATATACAAAAAAATATAATTCCAAAACCGAATTCCCACCTTCACCACTTCGAATTCCCACCACCGTCACTTCGAGTGTTTTGCAGATTTAAAGCCAAAGATTTACATCTGCAAAATGTATCGAGAACAACTGAAAACAATTTCCCAACACCGTCACTTCGAAATAACACTATCGTCACTTCGAGTGTTTTTAAGTTGTAAAGCCTTAGATTTACAACTTAAAAATGTATCGAGAACTCCAGAACCCATTTAACGATATCGTCACTTCGAGTGTTTTGCAGATGTAAAGCCAAAGATTAACATCTGCAAAATGTATCGAGAACTATAGAAGTAATTTGACTCATTCGTCACTTCGATTTCTATGACACCACAAAATCTTTTTGATAAATTGTTTCATTATT
>CAZCIV010000486.1:0-2236 GCA_964498595.1 uncultured Flavobacterium sp. | reverse complement strand
GTGATTGTAAAGCCAGGAGGTTCGCTTATCATTCAACCAAAATCTAGCTTAACCATCCAAAATCATATTAAAAATGAGACTGCACCAAGTGATGTATTGGTAAAATCTGATGCTAATCTTATTCAGTTTAATAATGATGCTGCCAATTCGGGTAATATAACAGTGCAGCGTAACTCTAAAATGAAAAGATTAGATTATACCTATTGGGGAAGTCCTGTAACGGGGCAAAAACTAAGAAGCTTTTCTCCAGCTACTTTGAATACAAGGTTTTATGTGTACAATGAGGCAAATGATTATTTCGATGGGATTTTTGTTAAAAATACATATCCAACAGATGGTATGTATCCTACCCCTACACTTAGCTTAACACCAGTGCAACCTGAAGCTTCTTATGATTTTGAAAAAGCTAAAGGATATGCAGTGAGATCTCCTAATAATTTTACCACTTCAGTAAGCGATTTTATGGGTAATTTTGTAGGAACGCCTAATAATGGTGTGATTACAATAAATATTAATAAATCGTTGAATACAGTTATTGGTGGAAATACATATGTACATGGAATTAATTTAATTTCTAATCCCTATCCGTCTAATATAGATTTAGATAAGTTTTTTGTGGCAAATCCTTCGCTTGAGAAAGTTGCACGTTTTTGGACTAATATTAATCCTAATCCAGCAATGCAAGGAAGTGGTTATCCTAATGGAGGATTTATTAATAACTATGCTTTCTATAATATTGTTGGTGGTTTGCCTGCTCCTGGTCCAGCGTGTGAAGCGTCGCCTAGTAAATGTTCTCCTACTCCTACCAATATCGTAAAAGTAGGACAAGGATTTTTGGTTCATGTTGCATCGTCTGTTGCTCCAGGTACTAATAATATTCCAATTACCTTCAATAATTCTATAAGATCAGCCACTAATTCTGGTTCCTTTTTTAATGGAAAAATCGCTAATGCTACTAAAGATAGATATTGGTTAGAACTTAAAACACCATTAGATTTTGTTACTCCATTGTTGGTGGGTTATGTAGAAGGTTCTACTAATGCTTATGATGAGGATTATGATGTAGAGCTAAATGTAATTGGAGCAGATTCATTCTATACTATTTTAGATAATAAAAAAATAGGAATACAAGGAAGAAAATATCCTGTTAATACAGAAGATGTAGTTTCATTAGGAGCAATATTCCACGAGACAGGAATGTATATGATTTCATTGACGAATAAAGAAGGCGTTTTTGCAAACCGACAAGAAATTTATCTAAGAGATAATCTATTGGGAGTAGTTGCCAACTTATCTAAAGGAGCCTATAGTTTTTCTGCACAAGCTGGAGAAGTGAATAACAGATTCGAAATATTGTACAATTACAGATCTCTAGGTACAGATACTATTGATAAGGCAGGATTTACTGTTTATAAAGAAGGGAATGATTTTGTAATTAAAGCTAATGAAACCATTAAAGCAATAAAAATTTATGACGCTTCTGGAAAATTAATCTATAAGTTTAATGCCAATAGCAAAGAACATAGAGTAGATGCTACAAAATACCAATCTGGAGTTTATATGATAGACATAACTACATCTTCCAAAAGCTACAACAAGAAAATTATAAAGTAATAAAGAAGATTTTTAATTTTTACATCAAAGCTGAGATTATATCTCAGCTTTTTTATGCAAAAAACCCACCATATATTTGAAATATTTTTAAAAGCAACGCATGTATTAATTTACCTCTATGCGTTCACTTAATCACTTCCGTTTACTGTAAATATTTGTCCTATATATGCAGCATTTCTTAAAATAAGTCTTTGCGTTTCTCGAAATTATAAATAACTGATTTTCTTGAAGATAATTAGCATGATTCATTTTACGCCAAATTACGTATTGCCATACTTCTGCATACTTTGTTATTTAGTAAGCAGATAATTCTTTAGAATTATTACACAAAACACAACGATATGAAAATAAAAACTTTTACCTTTTTATTTGCTCTTTTATGTTTTCAAGTTTTCTCTCAAAATATAGGGGACTATAAATCAGTGATATCAGGAAGTTGGACTTCAGCTTCTATTTGGCAAGTGTACTCAGCAACAGGTTGGGTAGCAGCAACTCAATATCCAGGCCAGACTCATTCTTATTACTTATAAGTTTTTCAATAAAAAGAGTGAGGCTTGAAAAGGGAACTATGCAACTATCCTGCCTTCATCCTGCCACTAACAAGCAACTAACGATTACTTAT
>CAZCIV010000485.1:0-2246 GCA_964498595.1 uncultured Flavobacterium sp. | reverse complement strand
ATTCAAGTGTTGAAAGCGGCTAAATATGATTTAATCATTTTAGAAACTTCAGGAATTGGACAATCGGATACTGAAATTCTTGACCATTCAGACGTTTCTCTATATGTAATGACACCTGAATTTGGTGCTGCAACGCAGTTAGAAAAAATTGATATGTTGGATTTCGCTGATTTAGTAGCGTTAAATAAATTCGATAAACGTGGGGCTTTAGATGCAATTCGTGATGTGAAAAAACAATACCAACGCAATCATAATCTTTGGGATGTAGATACGGATAAGATGCCAATTTTTGGAACTATCGCATCACAATTCAACGATCCAGGAATGAATACGCTTTACAAATCTATCATGGATAAGATTGTGGAGAAAACAGGTTCAGATTTAAAATCTACCTTCGAAATTACGCGTGAAATGAGTGAGAAAATCTTCGTAATTCCGCCACACAGAACTCGTTATTTATCTGAAATTGCAGAAAATAATAGAAAATATGACGAAACTGCTTTAACACAAGTGGAAGTAGCTCAAAAGTTATACGGAATTTTCAAAACGATTTGTTCAGTTGCCAATGTCAGTTCGAGCGGAGTCGAGAACGCTTTGATTATTAAATCTGGATTAGATCAAGAAGAGATTCTGAAACAAGTTCAGAATGACAAATCGGATTTTATTAAATTGCTTTTAGCAGAATTCGACCGAGTAAAAATGAATTTAGACCCATACAATTGGGAAATTTTATTGACTTGGGAAGAAAAAGTAAACAAATACAAAAATCCAGTGTATTCGTTTAAAGTTCGTGATAAAGAAATCAAAATTGAAACGCATACCAAATCGTTATCGCATTCACAAATTCCAAAAGTTGCCTTACCAAAATACCAAGCTTGGGGTGATATCTTAAAATGGAATTTACAAGAAAACGTACCGGGAGAATTTCCTTTTGCATCTGGATTGTATCCATTCAAGCGTGAGGGAGAAGATCCAACGCGTATGTTTGCAGGAGAAGGAGGTCCAGAAAGAACAAATCGTCGTTTCCATTATGTTTCTTTGGGAATGCCAGCAAAACGTTTATCTACAGCATTCGACTCGGTAACGTTATACGGAAATGACCCAGACCACAGACCTGATATTTATGGTAAAATTGGAAATGCAGGAGTTTCTATTTGTTGTTTAGATGATGCTAAGAAATTATACTCTGGTTTCGATTTAAGTCACCCAGCGACTTCAGTTTCTATGACAATTAATGGTCCAGCTCCAATGTTGTTAGGATTCTTTATGAACGCCGCAATCGACCAAAACTGTGAAAAATACATCAAAGAAAACGGTTTAGAAGCCGAAGTTGAGAAAAAGAAAAAAGAACTTTACGACGATAAAGGTTTAGAAAGACCAAGATACAACGGAGAATTACCAGAAGGAAACAATGGTTTAGGATTGTTGCTTTTAGGTATAACGGGAGACCAAGTGTTACCAGCGGATGTATACCAAGATATCAAAGTGAAGACGTTAGCACAAGTTCGTGGAACGGTTCAAGCGGATATTTTAAAAGAAGACCAAGCACAAAATACTTGTATTTTCTCAACAGAATTTGCGTTGCGTTTGATGGGAGATGTTCAAGAATATTTCATCAAACAAAATGTGCGTAACTTCTATTCGGTTTCGATTTCAGGTTATCATATTGCTGAAGCTGGAGCAAATCCAATTACGCAGTTGGCTTTTACTTTAGCAAATGGTTTCACTTATGTGGAATATTATTTAAGTAGAGGAATGAACATCAATGACTTCGGTCCGAATTTATCGTTCTTCTTTTCTAACGGAATTGATCCTGAATATGCAGTAATCGGTCGTGTAGCACGTAAGATTTGGGCAAAAGCCATGAAAAACAAATACGGAGCTAACGAAAGAGCGCAAATGTTGAAATATCACATTCAAACCTCTGGTCGTTCGTTACACGCGCAAGAGATTGATTTCAATGATATTCGTACGACTTTACAAGCGTTGTACGCGATTTACGATAACTGTAACTCGTTACATACGAATGCTTATGATGAGGCAATTACGACTCCAACAGAAGAATCAGTACGTCGTGCTATGGCGATTCAGTTGATTATTAATAAAGAATTAGGTTTAGCTAAAAACGAAAACCCAATCCAAGGTTCGTTTATTATTGAAGAATTAACTGATTTAGTTGAAGAAGCGGTTTTAGCTGAATTTGATAGAATCACAGAAAGAGGAGGCGTTCTTGGTGCAATGGAAAC
>CAZCIV010000484.1:0-2248 GCA_964498595.1 uncultured Flavobacterium sp. | reverse complement strand
TATTGAATGTGAAATACCTTTAAATGCCCGCCTGCACTTAGCTTTGTCCGTTGGCGGTAATGGCAGAAAGACACTGCTACAATGAAAGTCTGAAAAAAGTCGGATATTTTGAGTAACTTTGCATAAAGAAATTTTAAATGAAAACACATCATAAAATAATAAACGGAGACAGTAGGCAAATGACTGAATTACCTGACAATTCGGTACACTTGGCAATTACTTCTCCACCATACTGGCAACTTAAGGACTACGGTACAGATAATCAAATTGGCTTCCACGACAGTTATGAGAACTACATTAATAACCTGAATTTAGTTTGGAAAGAGTGCTACCGCACCCTTCATAAGGGTTGCAGGTTGTGTGTAAACATCGGTGACCAATTTGCAAGAGCAGTATATTATGGTCGTTATAAAGTTATTCCGATTCGTGAAGAAATTATCAAATTCTGTGAAAACATAGGATTTGACTATATGGGTGCAATCATTTGGCAAAAAGTAACGACTTCAAATACAACTGGAGGTGGCGTTCAAATGGGTTCATATCCATATCCGAGAAACGGTATTTTGAAACTTGATTATGAATTTATACTTGTTTTTAAAAAACTTGGAGATGCACCAAAGCCAACTAAAGAACAGAAAGAACTTTCTAAAATGACTGCTGAAGAATGGAACACAAACTTTGCAGGACATTGGAATTTTGCAGGTGCAAGACAGAATGGACATATTGCAATGTTTCCAGAAGAATTACCAAACCGACTGATTAAAATGTTTTCATTTGTTGGAGAAACTATCCTTGACCCATTTTTAGGAAGTGGAACAACTGCGTTAGCTGCTAAAAATTTAAACAGGAATTCTGTTGGCTTTGAAATCAATCCTGAATTTATCCCATATATAAAGGAAAAATTAGAAGTCAATCAGAAAGATATTAATGGAACAACGTATGAATTTACAACGCAAGATAAACAAGAAATAGATTTTGAAAATGAAATCAAAATGCTACCCTACGTTTTCAAAGACCCGCATACTTTAGACAAAAAAATTGATGTTAAGAAGTTGCAGTTTGGCTCTAAAATAGACAAGGACAGCTCTACTCAGCGAGAAGAACTTTTTACAGTTAAAGAAGTCATTAGTCCAGAAATAATTAAGTTAAGCAACGATTTAACAATTAAATTAATAGGTATTAAAGAAGACCCATCAGTAAATGGGAAAGCAACTTCGTTTTTGATTGAAAAAACAAAAGGTAAAAGAGTATTTTTGAAATATGACATTGTTAAACACGACAATGAAAATCATTTACTTTGCTACTTATACCTTGAAAACAAAACATTTATTAATGCTCATTTAATAAAAAATGGTTTAGTGCAGGTGGATAGTGATATTAACTACAAATACAAGGACAAATTTTTAAATTTATTACAACAAAATAATGGCTAAAGAATGGATTTTAAATAGTGCGATGAATCGCTTCCAACTGAACTTTAAAAGAAATGTTGGTCCAACTTCTGAATCAATCAGAAAATGTTCTCCCAAAACACTGGAAGAATGGCGTGAATATTACTTCACGAATGTTAAATCAAAAGAACATATTGAAGAGTTAGGTAAAAAACTTTATGTGAAAATAACAGAAGTAATCCAATCGGAAGTGTCTGAATTAACCGAGCAAGATTGTATTGACTATATGATTCAACTTGTAATTGATAGAACATTTGACGGTTATATGACTGAAATTCAGACAATCTATGGGCAATTACAAAAAATATTGGGAATACCTATTCAGCCTGCACCTGATGAGTGGGATAGATTATTTAATGTTGATTTTTTCATACAAATTGGAGAAAAGTTTATTGGGCTTCAAATTAAGCCAGTAAATAGTGGAATACAATTGCCAGAGATTTTTAAAGAATACGGTTTGCAAGCGGAAACACATAAAAAATTTACTGAAGTATTTGGTGGCAAAGTGTTTTATTTGTTTTCGGCTAAAGTTGGAGAGAAAAAGGAAATCCAAAACAAAGAAGTAATTGATGAAATAAAACAAGAAATTATCCGACTAAAAGGATGATTAAAAGCCACATACCGCCAACAAAGTGTATATGCCATAAGGGTTTCAGTGGGTATTCAAGCGTAGTAGCCCGCTTAAACTTTCGTGTTGGTAGACAGGAAATTACTCCGAAATCCCTTACGGCACATACACTCGACCGTTAGCTGAAACGGCAAGAACAAACATATTGAAGAATGAAAACTGTACTATT
>CAZCIV010000483.1:0-2254 GCA_964498595.1 uncultured Flavobacterium sp. | reverse complement strand
GATAAAATAATTTTACTCATAGCTATTTTCTTTGTGATATCATATTCTTGATATAATTTAGCAACAGTAATAATAAGAATTTTTATTTCTGTAGGGGGACAATAAAGATTTTTTTCACAAAGGTCTAATGTTAATTAGACCTTTTTTTTATTCTTTTTTTCAAAGTAATTTTGAGTATGAGTATTTTTTTTTAAAATTAAACTACTTTTTTATTGTTTGTAGCAGTACTTTTTTACTTTCGAAGCAGTAATAAATATTTTTTATCTGTTGGGGGATAATGAAATTTCATTAAGGTCTAATATTTTATTAGACCTTTTTTTATTCAAGATGTTTTTTTAAGACACTTATTAATTAAATTCATACAGTTATTACTTTTGAAGTGCTACAATTTAAAACCTTTCTTAATTTTGGTTCAAATAATAGTAAAAGATTTTATTTCTGTAGGGGGAAATTAAAGTTTTTATGAAAGGTCTAAATTCAATTTTAGACCTTTTTCTTTTATAATTATTATCAATTAATTAATTAATGTTTGTAATTTTGTCCACCTCAATTTTTTGACAACGATTTCATTAATTGAGTTTTACTTATGGAAAACAAGAAAAAGGTCGCATTCTACACTTTAGGATGCAAATTAAACTTCTCAGAAACGTCTACTATTGCACGTGATTTTCAAAATGAAGGTTTTGAACGTGTGGATTTCGAAGAAATCGCTGATATTTATGTAATCAATACTTGTTCGGTTACGGATAATGCAGATAAACAATTCAAGCAAATTGTAAAAAAAGCAATGAAGCTGAATGATAAAGCGTTTGTTGCTGCAGTTGGTTGTTATGCCCAATTAAAACCAGAAGAATTAGCTGCAGTTGATGGAGTAGATTTGGTTTTAGGAGCTACAGAAAAATTCAAAATCACGGATTATATTAATGATTTGTCGAAAAACGACATGGGTGAAGTCCATTCATGCGAAATCGAAGAAGCCGATTTTTATGTAGGAAGTTATTCTATTGGCGACCGAACTCGTGCGTTTTTAAAAGTGCAAGATGGTTGCGATTATAAATGTACCTATTGTACGATTCCGTTAGCTCGAGGAATTTCTAGAAGTGATGCATTGGAAAATGTATTAAAAAACGCTAAAGAAATTTCAGAACAAGGAATTAAAGAGATTGTTTTAACTGGTGTAAATATTGGCGATTACGGAAAAGGAGAATTCGGAAATAAGAAACACGAACATACTTTCTTAGATTTAGTAAAAGCATTAGATGATGTAGAAGGAATTGAGCGTTTGCGAATTTCTTCTATCGAACCTAATTTATTGAAAAACGAAACGATTGAATTCGTATCGCAAAGTCGTACATTCGTTCCGCATTTTCATATTCCATTGCAATCAGGTTCTAATGATATTTTAAAGAAAATGAAACGTCGTTATATGCGTGAATTATATTCGGAACGTGTTGCTAAAATTCGTGAAGTAATGCCTCATGCTTGTATTGGAGTTGATGTTATTGTTGGATTTCCGGGTGAAACGGATGAGCATTTCTTAGAAACCTATCATTTCTTAAATGATTTAGATATTTCCTATTTACACGTATTTACTTATTCGGAAAGAGATAATACCGAAGCAGTTGATATGGATGGAGTAGTGCCAATGAACGTGCGTTCGAAAAGAAGTAAAATGTTACGAGGACTTTCCGTTAAGAAAAGAAGAGCGTTTTACGAAAGTCAAATTGGAACCAACAGAACGGTTTTATTCGAGAGTGAAAACAAAGAAGGTTACATTCACGGTTTTACAGAAAATTACGTAAAAGTAAAAACACCTTGGAATCCTGAATTAGTCAATACTTTATACGAAATTAATCTTACCAAGATTGACGAAGACGGAAGTGTAAGAATGGAATTCTTAAATGTAGAAGCATAAAAAAATCCCGATTATTTCGGGATTCTTTGTTTATATGAGTTTTAAAAAATTAAATCTTAATTCCAGGCGGCAACATTTCTTGAAATTTTCGATTTTTTCTAAAGAAACTAATAAATTTTGCGTGAGTTGGAACAACTTTTAGTTTTTTGCTTTCTGCAATCTCTAAAACCGATTTGATGAATTCGTTATGCAACTCTTCATCTTCATTGTTATTGTTGCAAAATTTAGTCAAAAACAACTTGCGTTCTTGAATAGAATATTCAATAGAAACTAATCCAGTTTCGGTAATAATTTCAAATTGTCTTAAAAGTTCATTATCTTTGATTTCCATGATGCCTT
>CAZCIV010000482.1:0-2254 GCA_964498595.1 uncultured Flavobacterium sp. | reverse complement strand
GCCACTACCACATCGCCATAAATATGCGGATGACGATCAATTAATTTATCACAAATCGAATTGGCAACATCGCCAATATCAAACGCATTGGTTTCGCTACCAATTTTCGCATAAAAAACAATGTGTAATAACAAATCGCCCAACTCTTTCTTGATTTCCTGCAAATCGTTGTCTAAAATGGCATCGCCTAATTCATAGGTTTCTTCAATCGTTAAATGACGTAGACTTTCGAGCGTTTGCTTTTTATCCCACGGACATTTTTCGCGTAAATCGTCCATGATATCTAAAAGTCGGTTGAAAGCTTGTAGTTGTTGTTGGCGTGTGTTCATGATTTTGTTTTTTGTTTCAAGTTTCAAGTTTGAAATTGTTCTTGAAATTGATTTTTGCACTTGTTTATGTAAAAATAAAAAATCCCACGTGGAAAACGCAGGATTTTAAAGTATAATTTTTCCAAAGCTTATTCAGCAGCTGGAGTTTCTTCTTCTTGTTTAATTTCTTTAGATAACGCCTCTACAGAAACGAAACCTTTAGGCTGTAACAAATTGTACCAGTTTAAGATTTTCTTGATGTCAGAAGTATATACTCTGTCTTCGTCAAATTCTGGTAAAATTTCTCTGAAGTAGGCTTTTAATTTAGCATCATCTTCTTTGTGAGACATTGCCATACCATCGTTTTCTTTAGTAGCAATTGCTTTGAAAACTTCTGCTAAACGCACTTCTTCTGAATACGTATACACTGCAATTTCTGATAACAAACTTACGTTAGCTCTCATTCCAACAGTTATTTTTTTTCCGTCTAATAAAGACTCGGCTACAAATCCTGTACGTGTTTGAATTTTTAATTCATATAAACCTGGTTTCCCAGAAATAGCTAATATTTTTTGAATGCTCATATTTCTTACTTATTAAGGTTGGCAAATATATTATTTTAAAGTAAAAAGTGAAACGTAAAAAGTAAAAAGTTTAAAAGAATTTAAATTTAACTGATTACTAAAAACTGAACACTGAATACTGCAAATTAACGTCCTTTTTTGCTTACGTATTTCATTTTATAATCAGGTCTTGCTTTACCATCCATAATATTTTGCAATTTTTTCCCAATTAACTTCTTTTTCAACATCGACAAGTGATCTGTAAATAAAATTCCTTCGATGTGATCGTACTCATGTTGGATAACACGCGCGATTAAACCATCGTAAACTTCGGTCTTCTTATTGAAATCTTCGTCCATGTATTCAATCGTAATCGTATCGTGACGAAAAACATCTTCACGTACATCGGGAATACTCAAACATCCTTCGTTGAATCCCCAAATATCACCTTCTTCTTTGATGATTTTTGCATTAATAAACGTCTTTTTGAAATCTTTCATTAAGGCAGCTTCTTCTTTAGAAACGTCATCACTATCAGAAAAAGGTTCGGTATCAACAATGAACAAACGAATAGGCAATCCAACTTGTGGAGCCGCCAATCCTACGCCATGTGCATGATACATGGTTTCATACATATTAGCAATTGTTTCTTTTAGATTTGGATATTCTGGAGTTATATCCTCTCCTACTTTACGTAAAACTGGTTCTCCGTATCCGTATATTGGTAAAATCATGCTGTAAATTTTATTATTTGTAAACTTAAAGTTGGAATTGTTACATCAAATTCGGTGCAAAAGTACTATTTTTTGTAATGTAAATAATCTTGAAGCATAATTGTTGCGGCAATTTCGTCAACTAATGCTTTATTTTGTCGTTGTTTCTTTTTTAAACCACTATCAATCATGGTTTGAAATGCCATTTTAGAAGTAAAACGCTCATCAACTCTATCCACCGGCATTTCTGGAAAAGCTGCTTTAAATTTTATTACAAAAGCATTTATGATTTCGGCACTTTGCGATGGCGTTCCATTCATTTGTTTGGGTTCGCCTACGATTACTCGTTCTACTTTTTCTTTAGAAAAATAGTCCTTTAAAAAAGCAATTGCTGTATCCGAAGAAATTGTAGTTAGCCCGAAAGCTATCATCTGCATTTCATCGGTAACGGCAATTCCTGTTCGTTTGATTCCGTAATCTATGGCTAAAATTCTTGACATTTCATTTTTTTACAAAAATAAGGCATTTGTTTCACAAAATGAACTTCAATCTTTAAACTATTGGTTTTGGCTTTCAAACAAATGATTTATCTTTGCTACTCAAATTTTGAAAATTATGACCAATTTACAATCTACAATAGAACAAGCTTGGGAAAACCGTGCTTTATTAC
>CAZCIV010000481.1:0-2261 GCA_964498595.1 uncultured Flavobacterium sp. | reverse complement strand
GGACATGTTAAAAGACGAAGGAATCAAAGTTGAGGCTATTAATTGATAGCATCTAAAAATATAATACAAAAAAAGAGCCTTTCGGCTCTTTTTTTATCTCTTATTGTTTTGTTGATTAAACTCTTTAAACAATTCTAATAAATTCATAATAGATTTAATCAAATCATTTGTTTCTAAAAGTAAAGCAAAATATAATTTACTGTTTTTTGGACTAGTTTCAGTAGTTCTAATTCTTGTAATTTGCTTTGTAATTAATTCTGAAACTGTATCTAAAAAAGCTTTCTTGTCTTTAAGTATTTCATCTAATTTAGAGAAATCTTCTGAATTAAAACTTTCTTCTAAACGTCCAAATAATTCTTGAAGCTGAGCATCAACCGTTTTAAGATCTCTAATTTGATTGAATTTTAGCTTTTTATGATTATTATTTACATGTGAATGACTACTGGTCGTAATAAACTCTAATGATTGCACCATGTCTTGTAAATACCCTAAAATCAAAATATAGAACTTACTAGCTTCAACAGAACTTTCGTCTAAATTTTTAATAAAATAGAATACATTACTCTTTAATTCATCAATTTCTTTTTCAAGTTTCTTAAGTGATTTTTTGTTTTCTTTAAGTTTAGCTAAATCTTGTAAGCCTAAATTATCAATCACTCTTGAATATAATGCACTCGTTTTTCTTAGCACTTTAGAAATTTGAGAAGAACTTTCTGTAATCATTTCTTTTAATGTTACAATATCTTCTTTTCTAAGTTTCTTAATTTCCTCTTCTTCTTTAACTTTCTTTTTATGAATTTGATTACTTCTATAGAAGAAAATTGCAACGATAATCATAAAAGCAAAGAAAGCAAACACCTCACCTATAAACAAAATATACGCAATAATTGCAGAGGATAAAAATGCTGCCATAGCCGTTATAAACCAACCACCAATCACGTTGAATACACCCGCCACACGATATACAGCGCTCTCTCTATCCCAAGCTCTATCTGCAAAAGACGAACCCATTGCAACCATAAAAGTTACATACGTTGTAGAAAGAGGCAACTTCATGGAAGTACCTATCGAAATCAAAATAGAAGCTACAATTAAATTTACTGATGCACGCACCATATCAAACATAGGTTGTTCATCTCTTTTTCCAGTATATTCTGGTTGAATAAATTGAGCATCTAACTTTTTTTGAAGTGATTTAGGAAGAATAAAACTAATAATATTTCCTAAATACATAAAACCACGAACGATATTTCTAGATAAATTATTAGCATTGTATTTTTCATTTCCTTCACCTTGACGCGATAAATTTTGCTCTGTCTCAATAACAGATTTAGCTTTTTTAGAAGTCCAAAGTGTATAAACCATTATTACTCCAGCAATAGCTAAAAACATGAATGGTGCAGGTAAATTTTCTTTTTCCAAATCAGACATCATAAACTCAGTAGCTCCAACAGCCTGACCTGCCCAGATTTCATATGCTTGATAAGCTGCAATTGGAACTCCAATAAAGTTAACTAAATCATTACCCGCAAAAGCTAATGCTAATCCAAAAGTTCCAACAATAATTATAAATTTAAAAACACTAAATCTAAAAACACTTATTAATAATTGACATATTATAGTCCATACAATTAATGAATAGCCAATAATTACAAAAGGACTTTCTTTAATGAAATCTTTAACTTGAGATGGAACAAATGTTATTGATTTTAATCCTTTAACTAAAATAAAAAATGTAATAGCCGTCATTGCAACACCACCAAAAAGTGCCGCAACATACTTATATCTTTTTTCGATATGGAAAGTAAAAATTAACCTTGAAACATATTGTACTAACGAACCTAAAGCAAAAGATAATGCTACAGAAAGTAAAATACTATAAACAATTTCAGATGCTTTTTCAGTATTGATATAGTTTCCAAGAGTATCAAAGCCATCTCCACTAACATATACTTTGTAAACTGCTAAAACTACTGAAGCTCCTAACAAAGAGAAGATAACTGAAACTGTTGTTGATGTAGGAAGTCCTAAGGTGTTAAACACATCAAGTAACAATACATCAGTAATCATTACTGCCAAAAAGATGATAACAACATCGTTAAAACTAAACATACTTGGCGTGAAAATTCCGTTTCGTGCAATTTCCATCATACCGTTAGAATAAAGGGCTCCAACAGCAACACCTAAACTCGCTACAATCATAATAGTTTTAAACGAAACCGCTTTTGAACCAATAGCTGAGTTTAAGAAATTAACCGCAT
>CAZCIV010000480.1:0-2261 GCA_964498595.1 uncultured Flavobacterium sp. | reverse complement strand
ATAAATACCATTTCCTATTGCTAAATCCGCCGTGAAGCAGAGGCGATTATAGTTTCCTTGACTGTTACTATTGAATGTAACAAAAATTGAAATAAATAATATGGTTATTGTGGATTTCATAATTAGCCATAACGTTTTGCAGCTACCCGAAGGTGGCGATTTCGGAGCACTTCACTGTCAACCAAGCACAAACTTTGATAGAAGCACAAAGCTTGATTTAACCATTGAACCGCCACTTTTGGGTAGGTGCTGTTAGGGTGCGTTTTTCTTCTAAAATGGTAAGTCGTCATCTTCAATTGAACTCTCTCCTAAGTCGTACCATCCTGAAAGTTGAAGCCAACATTTAGGCTGCTCCACTTCATTAAAAGCTTTCCATCTTGCAAGCGAAACTCGTATTAAAGTTCCGGCAGGTATAACATCTACTGGGTTTTCTGTTCCTTTAAATTTCAAACTACGCCAACCATTTGTTGAAGGATATTGATACCTAACTCCTTGATAGTCTTTTCGCTTTAAATCTTTGTCGCTTATCCAAAAACCAACACTATGGTTTGGTATACCTCCATTTTTATCAATATAGCCACTTCCACTTTGAGTCCATTGAATAAATTTATCAAAAAGTTCATCAGGGTGACCACTCCATATTGGAATGTTTCGCTTTTCAATAAAATCTTTGATTGTTATACCATCCTTTAAATTTCCTTTGCGAACTCTATTTTTAACTAAAATATCTTCAACGTGAGGTGGTATATTATTAGGTCTCTCTTCAAATTCTATTTCCCAAGCTTGTTTTGGTTCTAAGTCAGTGTTTTCTGGTTGATTATTACCATTTTCATCCATTAATCTAACATACCTACCGCTTAGTGTTAAACCACCAACGCAAACTTGATTATTATTCATTTTTGTCTTTGACAAAATTAAAACGATGTCTTTCATAGGTGCGTAATTTTATATCCGAGTTTTTCCAATTTGTCAGTCACTATTGACCTATGACAAGCTTCTGGCTTTTCTTCAACGCAAAATAAAACCACTCTATTTGCACCCACTTCATCTAACTTGTCAATGAAAGAATCAAAATCAAATTTGTTTAAAATTCTGTCTTTATAGGCAATCGTAAAAACCTGACCCAATTTGTGACGGTCACGCTTTAGCTCTCCTTGTTGATTGTCCGCTTCTTTTTGAAGGTCTCTTATTTCACTCGTTGGTGCAAGTTCCATAACATGACCGTATTTAATATCAAGTTCATTCAATTTCTGTTGAAGCCTATTACTATTAACAAAAGCATATTGTGAACCTCTGACGCCTCTCCGTTGCCTAATGTCGCAAAAGGTGTCAATATTGTTGTCTGTCAGCTTTTTAAAGTATTCTTTTTCGGTTGAGTTATAAACTCCTATTGTAAAAAATTCCATTTTAGTATGATTTGCGTGAAGTGAAGTCAATTTCGTTTCCAAACAAGTCGACTGTTCCTTTTCCTTTGGTTAATTCAGCCATAACCATTTCTTGGGATTTAACCATTTTGTCGGATATAATGTGTTTTAAAGAGATTTTCTTTTTCAAAAGCTCTTGTCCAATGAGTTTGCTTCGATGGCACTCCTCTGGTTTTGATTCACTACACATAATAGCTATCTTGATTTGCTTTTCATTAGCGGTTGTCAACCTTTCAAGCCCTTCTTTAAAAAAGTCCTTTTCTTTAATAAGGTCATAAACAACTTTTCCATTAAAGTCATAACAACTTCTATCTTCAGGAAGTCCTCCTAAAGTGTCACCAACAAAAACATATTTGATTCCCATCTCTTCAAGTTTAAACTTCAATTCGTTTTGATTGAATTGAGGATTCCACTTTGAAAATGGTTTTGACCGAATATCTAGAAGAAATTGGATTTCAAAAGCATTAAGTTCTTGAATAAAGTCCTCAATTTTTTTGTTCCCGTGTCCTATTGAATATACTGTTGTTCCTTTCATATTGCTAATTTAAGCACTTTGAAGTTTATTAATACCTGATACAATCGTCAGGGTCGGACATCATACATCCTGTTTCAGAATCTCCTCCGCAAGCGTCACAAGTCCAATAGTTCGTTACTTCAAGGATTTCGCTATCCTTAATTTTAATAACGTCAGCAATGAGATGTTCGTTGCTTACTTCTGTTTTTTCTAATGTTGTTTCCATATTCTTGTTGTTTGTTGGTTCTTAAAATGCACCCTAACGACTCGCAAGCAGGCGACCTGCCCACCTTTCACGAAATCGTTTTACCGAAGATAAAATA
>CAZCIV010000479.1:0-2268 GCA_964498595.1 uncultured Flavobacterium sp. | reverse complement strand
CAATTATTGCTTTTCAAGCCATGGGGCGGGTGTGCGATTGCGCATAACGTTTTGCAAATAGGCAAAGGCGCCTTTCAAACTTAGTACTTTTGGCGCTTTTGATTATTTGCTGTTATGCAATCGTTTTAATTTACTAGAGTTTTACTCAACTCAATTATTTTTTCTTGATTATTCAAAATATCTTCTCGGCGAATACGCATTAATTGATAAACGGAAAAATGCCCTCCAATATTTATATCAGTAATGAAAGTTCTGAAAGAAAATGGACACACTGAAATTTCAAAGTTATCATACAATCCGAATCGCAGTCTAATTCTGTTTAATGTGCTGTATTCAGATTGAGATATTCTAAAATTTGTCTCATAAGGCAAATCTGAACTTAAAATGGCATTGAATTCTTTTCGATATTTAAAATAACTTTCAAATTCACCTAAGTCATTAATGATTTTATTGTTCTCTAAATGGCTCTTGAGAATATCTTGCCTATAAACAATCAGTCTATCATCCTGATTCAAGTTGCAATAACGATTGATAATGTTACAATCCGGTAATTCCATTTGCGACAGGCGAATAAACTCTCCGACCATTTGATTAAAAACATCACATAAACTTTGCGTCCAAAGACTTGGAAAAGTTCGATCTATTGGATTGTTGTATGTCTCAAATAGAACTGAAATTTTTCGCCACGAATTCTTAAATTCTTCAGATGGATTCTCAGGCCAATATAAATCCCAATAATAAACGCCACCAACATTATTTTCTCTTTCTTCAAGCCAAAATGGACTTCCAGAACCGTTAATGTAAAAATAAAGTGTCTTCATCATCGTGTGTTGCGGTTAATGTTGCATAACGTTCCCACGCCTGGCGAAGGAGCCGGTTTTTAAAATTAGTTTTATTTGCGATCCAAGATCGTTTTGTTTCAAATTGTTCTTTTTTCGTTACCACAATTCCGGCTCTTGCGCTAGACGTGTGTTAGAGGACTCATTTGTATTTAATGGCAATACCACATTTGTTTAAATTCTGTTTGTGTAATTGAGTTGCCAAGAGGATCATAGTAGGTGACATATTTTCCATAATATGATGTTTCAGTATCTATTCTGATTTCTGCCACTTTTCCATTGTCCCAATATTTGAAGGAGGTGCCAACAAAATGCCCATTAGAAAAAATTCCTGAACTTTCAATAGAACCATTTTCGTAATATGTAATATATGGTCCAATCAAATTTCCATCTTCATAATTACTTTGACTTTTTAATTTCCCATTTCGATAGAACAACGTATGTTGTTTATTTTCCTTTCCATTACAATAAGTAATTACTTCAAGTAATGATGAAGAGTCTTGGGAATGCAATAACCATGTTGCATTTTTTGTAGTGTCATATTTTGCCATGGCACAATTGTCCTTCATTATGCACTTTATTGTATCATTTATTTCAGACAGAATTTCAATATCACAATATTTTAATGGACCATTTATCGTATTACAGTTCTTTTCTTGACCAATTACCCAATTGCCAAACAGAATAAAAGTGTATGTCAATATTATCTTCATCTAATTGTGGTTTATCATGGCCTCTAACGTTCCCACGCTTGGCGAAGGAGCCGATTTTTAAAATTAATTTTATTTGCGATCCAAGATCGTTTTGTTTTCAATTATTCGTTTTACGTTAACCTAATTTCGGCTCTTTTGCCAAACGTGTGTTAGGCGCATCTACAGTATAAATTTCTTTATTAATAGTATACTCATTTTGTGTCTCCCAAACACAATACTCGGTAAAGTTCTCATTTAGTCCTATGATAAAATGTCGATGACCAATGTACCAAGTGTCTGGCTTCTCAAACTCTAACCATTGTCTTAATTTATCTAATCCAATTTCTAGTAGAAATTGTTTAATTCGCTTGTTGTGCTGTCTTTCAACCGAATACAATGTAATTCTCCACTCCTCCAATGGCTTAGAGTATGTTCCAGAAATTATTCTTCTAAAACGTAAAAGATCTTTTGATTCACCTTTCATATATCGGCCAGTCCAACCAGGAACAAAAAGCCCCATTTGATTTCCGATTTCTTTATCGAATGAGATTGATAATTCGTCGTAAATAGGTAAACCACTCATAGCTTCCGACATTTGTTTTGTCCCAATTGAATGAGTCAACCCATTATTTGGTTTCGATCTATGGTGTGTTTTTATCATGGCTCTGCTTGTAATTACGCCTAACGTTCCCACGCCTGGCGAAGGAGCCGATTTAATATTATTATTTTTTGCGATC
>CAZCIV010000478.1:0-2275 GCA_964498595.1 uncultured Flavobacterium sp. | reverse complement strand
CCCCCTCGGTGTAAACGAGGTGCTCTGAACCAGCTGAGCTAATCGCCCCAATAAATTACTTTACTATTACCGTATTGCGAGTGCAAATATACAAGGATTATTTGTATCTGCAAGTGTTTTTGAAAAAAAATTACACAATTTCTGCCACTACAAAAGTACTTCCGCCTATGTAAATAAAATCAGAATCTTTCGCTGAATTAACAGCTTCATCATAAGCTTCTGATACCGAATTAAATACTTTTCCAAACAAACTAAAATGACTTGCTTTTTGTTTTAAAATTTCAGCATCTAATCCGCGAGGAACATTGGGTTTACAGAAATAATATTTCGCACTTTTAGGAAATAATGGTAAAATTGAATCTAAATCTTTGTCATTTACCACACCTAAAACAATATGAAGCGTTTCAAATTGATGCTTTTGAATTTGATTCAAAACTATTTTTAATCCGTGACTGTTATGAGCTGTATCGCAAACTGTAAACGGTTTTTGTTTTAAAATTTGCCATCTACCAAGTAATCCTGTATTTTGAATTACATTTTCCAATCCTAACTTAATATGATTTTCCTCTATTTTAAATTGTGATTGTAATAATTTGATGGCTTGAAGAACTGTTTTCTTATTATGAACCTGATAATCTCCTAATAAAGCGCATTCGTAAGCTTCTTCTAAATTATCTTTAGCAAAATATATCGGTGCATTTTCTAATTTTGCTTTAGCAATAAAAATGGGTTTTGTCTCATCCGAATATTCTCCAATAACTACTGGAACATTTGATTTTACAATTCCAGCTTTTTCAGCAGCAATTTTCGGCAATGTATCTCCTAAAAACTGCGTATGATCAAAACCAATATTCGTAATAACTGAAACCAAAGGGGTAATAACATTGGTAGAATCTAGTCTTCCTCCCATTCCAACTTCAATCACTGCTATATCGACTTGCTCTTTGGCAAAATAATCGAAGGCTAAACCAACAGTCATTTCAAAAAAACTTAATTGATTCGCTTCAAAAAACGATTTATTTTCCGAAATAAAATCCACGACAAAATCTTCGGAAATCATTTCACCATTGATACGGATTCTTTCGCGAAAATCTTTTAAATGAGGCGAAGTATACAAGCCTACTTTATATCCTGCCTCTTGAAGAATGGAAGCAATCATAGACGACGTAGAACCTTTCCCATTGGTTCCCGCCACATGAATCGATTTAAATTTAGTTTCCGGATGCTTCAAATGCTCTACCAACAAATGCGTATTGGTCAAATCCTTTTTATAAGCCGAAGCGCCTTGCATTTGAAACATAGGCAACTGACTAAACATCCAATCTGTAGTTTCTTTGTAAGTCATTTTAATATTTGAAACGAATGGTCTGGGCTTTTCTTACTGTCTGTGTTCCCGCTATCCATTACAATCAATGCTAGCGCATTGGATTTTCATTACTATCGGGGTTAAAAAGCAAACTTTTAGTATTCTTGATTATTCTCCCACTTGAAAATTCACTACCACAAAACCAATTTGAGTTTCGGGTGCATTGGCATCAGGTTGCCATTTAAAAGTTCTTGCGGTTTCTAATGCTGGATTTACTAAACAAGGATTAGTATTTGTTGTTCCTTGAGAACGTTCAGCTTTAATAACATTTCCTTGACGATTCACCCAAATTTTAACTACGACCTTTCCAGATTCATTACAATCTTGCACTCTTTTACTATTACCTGATAATTTTCTTCCAGCTAATCCCCAGCCTGTTCCTTTTCCAGTTCCAATTCCATCACCAGAACCATTACCGTAAAAACTATTAGCATACAAGCTACCGTTAGGATTTCCTTTATCACCACCTTCATTATCATCACCATGACCTGATTGTGTTGTACCATCTTGTTTTGGACCTTTAATAATGCTATTCAAAGCACTGTTACTAGGTTTTACAGGTTTGATCTCTGTTGGTTTTACAACAGGCTTATTTTCTGAAGGTTTTACAACTGGTTTTTTTACTTCTTTTTTAGGTAACGTAATTGGAGCTTCTTCATCTTGCGTTAACACATCATCTTCTTCTGCCGTAACAGGTTCTGACTGCGCTTGATCGGGCGACATTTGCACGGGTTCTGTTGGTTGTATTTTACCACTACCCGTATCGCTAGTTCCAAAGTTAACAGCGATTCCATTTTCTGGCGGAGGATCCATATAGGTTAATCCAAAAATAGTAAACAACAGAAAGAGTATCACAAAAATAACCGAAGTTATCGTGAATGATTTTTTCTCTTCTGGTGTTTCTAAAAA
>CAZCIV010000477.1:0-2280 GCA_964498595.1 uncultured Flavobacterium sp. | reverse complement strand
AGCTAGGGTTTAATGAGGGAACGGATGAAGAGTCTTCCCTTGGCGGTTTTTAGCTGTTTTTCCCTAGCCAATGCTTCTTCCTTGGTGCTAAACTCTTCGTGGTAGATGAGTTCCCATGGCTGAAATTTTGCCGTCCAACCCTTATTTTGGGGATGATTATGTGCGCTGAGCCTACTGTTCAGGTCAGAAGAGTACCCCACGTAAATTTTGTTGTGGGCTTTGGAGAATAGTGCGTAAGTGTAAAACATAACAAAAAAGCCCTATTACTGAAGTGACCCCAAAAAGTTGGACGGATTAATATTAATTTACAATGGAATGGGTTCTGTATTTTACAGGGCTCATTCCTTTTAAGTTAGCCTTTATTCTATCGTTGTTATAATAATCAATATACTCTTTTACCTCCTGATGAAACTGTTCTATTGAATTAAACTCCTGCAAATATAACAGCTCCGATTTCAATAATCCAAAGAAGTTTTCTATTACAGCATTATCTAAGCAGTTTCCTTTACGGGACATGCTTTGCTGAACCCCTTTCTTTTTTAGCCGTTTCTGATAATTTGGGTGCTGATAGTGCCAACCTTGATCAGAATGTAGTATCAGATTAGTATTGTCATTAATCTTGTCAAAAGCTGTGTCAACCATATCGATAACTAAATCAAGAGTTGGTCTATACGTGATATTGTAGGATACAATCTCGCCATTATACAAATCAATAATTGGAGAAAGGTAACTTTTCTTTCCAAACAGGGAGAACTCGGTAACATCCGTGGCCCACTTTTGATTAGGTTTGGTTGCATTAAAATTCCGTTCCAGAATATTTGGTGCTATTGTTCCTGCTTCGCCTTTGTATGACCTGTATTTTTTCATCCTCACTTTACATTTTAAACCGATAGAGTTCATTAATTTACAGACGGTCTTATGGTTTAATGTAATGCCTTTGTTTTTCAGCTCAAGAGTTATGCGTCGATATCCGTACCGCCCCTTGTTTTCATGAAAAACATCCGCTATTATTTTTTTTTCAATTGAATATTTATCCTTTGCTTTCAATTGCTTCACGTGATAGTAAAACGAACTTCTTGCCATTCCTGCCACAATCAATAATACTGAGAGTGGATGTCTTAGCCTTAAATCATTGATGGCCATAGCTTTCAATCTTTGTGTTGCTATTTTTGATTCTGAATTAAGGCTTGTAACTTTTTTAGGTAATCGTTTTCAGCACGGAGCAGTTCATTCTCTTTAATCAACCTTTCTTCATTGCCAAGAGACGATTTTTGTGTAGTTCTTTGCTTGCTCTTAGCCTTAAGGGGCCTACCTTTACGTTTATCCATAAATAAAACTGTAGCACCACCCTCTTTATACTCTCGTTTCCATGTAGAAAGAAGCGATGGTGAAATTAGATACTTAACTGATAATTGATGTAAAGATAGCCCGTCTGAGTTCATCTCTTGAAGTAATTTTAATTTAAACTCTCCAGTGTAGCTTAAATCATTTTTGAATGACAAACCAGATTTACCGTGAACCTTATAGCTGTCAACCCATAAGGAAATTAATCTGTGGCTCGTGTTATACTTTCTGGCAATTGAGTGGTACGAATCAGAACCTTCCTCTAAAAACGAAAGAACTATGCGTTCTTTTTCTTTAATTGAAAATTTGTTTCTTGTTTTCTTTTTCATAAAAAACACCCCAAATGTTATGTCTAACTTTTGGGGTGCAGTTCAATATTTTTACTTTCGGGGCTTTTCTGTTTTCTAGAGTAATCTATTTTTTCAACCGCTCATTAAGCTGCTTTACTATCTGTTTTGCATCGCCAACAATACCTAGGTCTGCAACCTGGAATATTGGCGCAAACTTATCCTTGTTTATTGCCACAATGTAGCCCGACTCCTCCATGCCTGCAAGGTGTTGAATAGCTCCCGAAAGTCCCACCGCCAAGTATAAATCGGGTCGAACGGTTTTTCCGGTTTGCCCAACCTGGCGGTCGTGCGAAATTAATCCCGCATCAACCACGGCTCTTGAAGCCGAAACCTGCGCATCGAGCGTTTCAGCTAAATCGGTTACTGTTTTTAAGCTTTCAGCGTTAGCCATACCTCTACCACACGATATTAGAATTTTAGCCTCGCTAATATCAACCATCTCGGTTTTCTCCTTAACGGTGCTTAGAAGCTTTACCCTAAACTTCTCCTTTTTGAACGGAATGTTAACCATAACCACCTCGCCCTTACGCGACGAATCAGCAGGAAGGCTACGCATAACTCCCGGACGAACAGTACTCATTTGCGG